>CAZELW010000167.1:0-3052 GCA_964513135.1 uncultured Dehalococcoidales bacterium | reverse complement strand
AACTCCACCCTATCCTACACTCTTTCCCTACACGACGCTCTTCCGATCTGGCTCAGCACAGCACTATCGATGCTGTATCCGGGATAATGGCGGAACACCCGTTTCAGCCGGAGGAGGTTGCGGAGATCATAGTCGAACAGATGCCGCGGGACGTCAGAGCCGTGGGAATTATCAAGAAGCCGGAAGACATTACCTCGGCTCAATTCAGCGGAAGTTTTGGAATCGCTCTCAGGATTATAAAAGGGAGCAATAGCTTTAGAGAATATAACATGGAAAACATTCGGGACCCGGAGTTGTTGGAGTTTGCCCAAAAGGTAACCTATGTAAATGATATTGAAATGGAGAAACTGCCTCCGGGATCGGCTCCGACAAATCTTACCGTGAAGCTTAAAAACGGTCAGGTTTACACTAAGCGAATTGATTTTGCCAGGGGAATGCCCCAGAATCCGTTGACACCGCTGGAAATCGAGGCTAAGTTCCTTGATTTGGCCACGACCGTCATTCCTGAAAAGCAAGCGCGTGAAATTATCAAGGCAGTTGATAACCTGGAAGATATGGCCAACATTCAAAGCCTTATTAAACTGATGGCAGTAAGTAACAATAAGTAGGAAGATAGTTCTCCGGAGACCCGGACCGATTTTTAAATCTAACAAAGGGGAATTATCTCTCTGCCGACTGATACTATTCCGGCTGTTCTGGTACTATTGCCCGCTGCCTCGTTGTTCAATATCGCAGCAGACGTCCGCTCTGCGGCTTATCCCGATTGAAGTACCGCCCATATTGTGTTTAAATATTAGCCAGTAATTCTGTTTGAGAGAGGGAACGAGGATGTCTGACACAAAGTATGGGAAGTACTTCCTGAGAGAGCCCTGGGGAAAACCTGTCCGGGCTAATACCGATCCCAATGCTCCGGTATACATCGGAATCGGACAGGGGGTTCCCGTAGCAGGGTGGGATGAGTCGATTTCACAGGTCTTGCGCCCTATTTACTGACCTTACACAATGATACCCAACCCGCACAAACATAACTGTGCCGAAATACTCTACTTTATTGGCGGCAATCCGATGAATTTTAAAGATTTCGGAGCCGAAGCCAGGCTGGTTATGGGAGAGGGGGAAGACGCTGAAACATATATCATCAATACTACCACCTGGGTATATATCCCCAAAGACCTGCCGCACTGCCCCCTGGAATTTACCAGGGTAGACCGGCCGATTATGTTCGGCCATATCATGTTTGCTCCCACTTTCGAATCATCCTTTTCGCCAGGCCAGGGCTTTTCATCTTAGTAAGAGGGAAAATGGACTTTTCAGAAAACTATATCAATATGAGCGAGAAAGCCAAAGAACTCCAGATTGCACACTCTGTTTATGAGGCTGGAGATTTTTATTTTGAAGGACTCGATTCCGTTACCAGCGAACCCAGGTTCTCCGTCACTCCTGATAGCGATCACGGGAAGGACCGGACGCTTGCCAATATGAAAACCTGGCTTCCCCGGCAGGACCAGCTTCTCCAGATGGCTGGAGACTATATCGAACAGTGTAATTTAATACATCGTAATTTAATGCGGGAGCTTCTGTTGCCAAACCCGGCAATCAGTTCGATGGAACAACTCTGCCTGACTATTATAATGAAAGAAAAATACTCTAAAAGATGGAACGGAATTGATTGGGTCAAACCAAAGCTAACGGCGTGAATGCAAGAAAGTACTGAGAGTCCCGAAATCGTCACCCTGAGCAGAATGACTCAGGATTTGCAGCGCCTGGGCTTAGGCCCCGGTCAGGTCATCATGCTGCATGCTTCGGTGAAAGCCGTGGGTTGGGTAGTGGGCGGACCGGACATGGTTCTGCAAGCTCTTCTCGACCTTCTGACCGATACAGGCACTTTGATGATGGTGGTGAGCTGGGAAGATAGTCCTTACGAGTTGTCGAGTTGGCCTCAGGAAAAACAGGATGCTTACCTCAAGGAATGCCCTCCTTTCGATCCTGCGACATCGCGGGCTAACCGGCAGTTCAGCATTCTAACCGAATATCTCAGGACCCGCCCGGGCGCCTGCCGGAGCGGACATCCTGACGGGTCTTTTGCCGTTATCGGCAGTCTGGCCCGGTGGCTTACTCAAGACCATCCTCTTTATTATGGATATGGTCCTGGTTCGCCTCTGGCAAAGCTCTGCGAGGCCGGCGGTAAGATCCTTATGCTGGGCGCTCCCCTGGACTCTATCACTCTGCTCCATTACGCCGAACATCTTGCCGATGTTCCGAATAAAAGAATTGTGCATTACAGGATGCCGGTCCTGCGCGGCGGCCGGCGAGTGTGGATTGATATCGAAGAGTATGATACCAACACTGGTATTGTAGACTGGCAGGGAGAAGATTATTTTGCCTTAATCGGACGGGACTACCTTGCCTCCGGTAAAGGTGCTTCCGGAAAAGTCGGAGCAGCCCAATCTTATCTGTTTGATGCTGTCGATCTGGTCAGGTTCGGTAAAGACTGGATGGAAAAGAAATTCAGGCCGGGATAAGAATTTCCGGATTTGCTCTTCCTTATCTTCCAATCTGCCGGTCAGGGAAGATATAATGACAAGTAGAGTGATTTATAGGACAGGTCTAGCTTCAGAAAAAGAGCTTTGATCTTTTGAGGGGGCTGGCGATGGTCGAAAATCAGAAGGTAAAAATCCAGTTGCCTTCCCCGTTTTTAACTGGCGGACTGCCGTTAACCGAAGCGATATCTCAGCGCCGTTCCGTACGCAGCTTCTCCCCTTCCCCAATACAGCTATTCCAGTTATCCCAGATACTCTGGGCAGCCCAGGGCACCACGCATTCTTCAGGTAGATTGAGGGCCGTTCCTTCAGCCGGCGCAACTTTCCCGCTGGAAATATATGCGGTTATTGGTGAAGACGGCGTAGAGGAAATAGAGAAGGGAGTCTATCACTACGAAGTAGAAGACCACGCCTTAATGCTGCACATACCAGAAGATATTCGGCCTGAACTGGCCGGTGCGGCTATGAGATCGGAAGAGCACACGTCTGAACTCCAGTCACCGCTCATTATC
>CAZELW010000166.1:0-3318 GCA_964513135.1 uncultured Dehalococcoidales bacterium | reverse complement strand
CCCATGGCCGACAAACGGCGCTTGTGAGTAACTTCCGCCAGTGGATTAGTCTGGTCCATGAACTGGGACAACTGGGAGCCGCCGAAAAATTCCCTCACTGCGGCCACCACCGGGCGGATATTGACCAGAGCGCTGGAAGTAACGGCTTCAGTTGGAATAATGCTCATGCGTTCCTTGACTACCCGCTCCAATCTCAGAAGTCCGATACGGAACTGGTTCTGTAAAAGTTCACCCACGGTGCGCACCCGGCGGTTGCCGAGATGGTCGATATCATCGCCGTGGTCTTTACCATTATTAATCAGAATGATGCGGCGGATGATCTCAACAATGTCTTCACGAGTCAGTGCCCGCACTGTTTCCGGGACGTTGATGCCCAGGCGGGTATTCAGTTTATACCGCCCCACATTCCCCAGGTCGTACCGGGTCTCATCGAAGAAAAGGTTGCTGATCAGTTTCCGGGCGTTCTCCAGATTCGGAGGATCGCCGGGTCGCAGCTTTCGGTAAATATCTATCAGGGCTTCAGCCTCATCCTTAACGCCCAGATCGCGTTCCATGGTGGACTTCATATATTGATGGTCAGGATTGGTATCAGCATCGGCAAAAAGGTTGAGCAATTGTTCATCGGTACCGTAGCCGATGGCGCGTAAAAGGGTGCTCATGGGGATTTTGCGCTTGCCGTCGATCTTGCCGGCTATGATATCCCGGTTGCTGGTCTCGAATTCCAGCCAGGCGCCCCGGGTGGGAATAACCTTGCCGGAACAAAGGACTCTACCGCTGGTAGGGTCTTCTTTGGCGGTAAAATAGACGCCGGGTGAGCGCAGTAACTGACTGACCACGATTCGTTCGGCCCCGCTGGTAATAAAAGTCCCTTTGGCAGTCATCAGCGGTATATCACCGAAAAACAGGTCCTGTTCCTTGATCTCTCCGGTCTCTTTCACAAGCAGACGGGTCCGGACATAGAGAGGAGCGGAATAGGTCAGGTCTTTTTGCCGGCATTCCTGTTCATTGTAGCGCGGTTCGCGAAATTCATAACCAACGAAGCTGAGTTCCAGCCGGTTGCCTGTGAAATCTTTTATTGGCGAGATCTCCTCAAATAGCTGCTTGAGGCCCTTTTCCTGAAACCAGCCAAAAGAGTTAAGCTGAACTTCAATTAAATTAGGGACCTCAAGTATCTGGGGCAAATGGGAAAAAGACTTACGTCCATCAGATGTTCCGGGTCCGACACAAGTAGAAACCATAAATACTCCTCATACTTTATTCTTCTGAGCCTGAATGTTTAATGCTGCTGCCCGTTAAAAGGCAAAAGGGGGTACCGAAGGTTGTATTTTGAAACGAAAATATTTAAGAGGCGCAATCACAAATTATAATAATATCACCACTTGTAAAAAATGTCAAGCCCTCCCATCCACCTTGTTTAAAGATTTTCAATTATGGACAGGCAGGCCAAATACACTTTTTATTCAATTAATGGGTATTATACCACCTGTTTTTCTTTTTGAAAAGTCAGTTATCCCCAGGCTCCGGAAGCCATAATTCAGCCCATCATTTTAAGAAGGTCAGCGATAAAGCAGTGGCCAGGCCTCTTATGCCAATAAAGGTTGAATATCAGGCTGACCATACTATCTTCCCCCCCACTAAAGTCATCTCTACGGAGATATCCTTGAGGTCTTCCTCGGCCGCTTTAAGAGGATTGGAGCTTAACATGACTATATCAGCCAGCATTCCGGGGGCCAATGAGCCTTTAATATTCTCCTCGAAAGAGGCAAAAGCCCCGTTGCGGGTGTACATATCCAGGGCTTGCCGTATAGAGATCTTCTCTTCAGGGGATAACGTCTGTCCGGACTCTGCACGGCGAGTGACCGCCGCATAGATGCCGTGCATTGGGTTCAGGGGTACTACTGGCGAGTCCGAACTTCCGGCGACTACTATACCGGCGTCTAAAAGGGACCGGAAGGGGTACAGCCACGGCTGCGTTTCCTCCGGCACATCGGCAAGGTACCGTTCCCCGTGGTAGTAGACAAAGGGCGGCTGACTGACCACGACCGCTTTCTGCCTGCTCAATCTTGCGCATAGCTCCGGTGGGCATTCGGAGCAGTGTTCAATGCGGTGCCGCCGGTCTGATGGCGGCAAATGTTCCCCGGCGTATTCCAGGGCTTTGACTGCGGATAATACTGCATTCTGCTCGATTGCATGGATCGCTACCTGAAAACCGGCGTGGCCTGCCTCTACGATCAGTTGGTTCAGTTCTTCCTGGGAAGGCTGAAGCTGTCCTTCCGCCATGCTCAAGATGATCTTCAGACTGCCCACTCTCAGCCCCTCGTCCCCGGCCCCGGTAGTCAGACCGGCCTCTCTGAACTCGTGCAGGAAGTCCGCTCCCGGCATAAAGTAGATGCGGCTGTTGATCCGGCCGGCGGACTTGAGTCTCCGGTAGGTTTGCCATTGATTTATATCGTTGGTGACAGCAGCTTCCCCGATGGAGGTGATGCCCAGCGATAGGTACTGACGGTTCACTTCCCGGACGGCCTGGTCAAGCTCGGTTTCCGTCATCGGGAGAGAGACTCTGGATCGCACGAAGGTCTCCATCTCGTAAAGGATGCCGTTGGGTTCTCCGGTTGTAAGGTCCCGCTCTATTATTCCCCCCAGTGGCTCTTCGGTCTCGCCGGTAATCCCTGCCAGTTGCAGTGCCAGGCTGTTCAGGACGCAGGCGTGCAAAGAGCGGTGGCTGATCATGACCGGGTGATTGGGGGCGGCTGCATCCAGGTCCTGCCGTGTGGGGTGCCGCTTTTCTGCCAGATAAAATTCATTATATCCGGCGCCCCTGATCCAGCTTCCCGGGGGAGAGTTCTGGGCCTTTTGCCGCACTGCCTCCCGGATGTCCTCAATGGAGCGGACGGCGGCCGGGCTAAGATCCAGACTTGACAGCCTCCGTGCCAGGGCGAAGAAATGGCAGTGAGCGTCATTAAAACCGGGCGCCAGGGTCTTTCCCCCGCAGTCAATCACACGGGTGCTCCTTTTCCGGACCGCTTCCACATCCCGGCGGCTGCCGATCAGCATAATACGGTCATCCCGCACAGCCAGAGCGTCAGTTTCAGGAACAGCCGGTCCTCCGGTGATAATATCGGCATTTTCCAAAATCAGGTCCGCAGCCCCGCGGCGGTCTTGCATGTTCCATCCTTCCGGCCTCTCTCCTCTGGGGAGAAAGGTTAATGATCGGTTATTTCCGATGTCCTGATTGAATGGTATCAGGAAACGGGGGAAGAAGAAAAGGGCCTGGATTCTATGGTGACTACCTGGATGGTGTAAACTTAAAATATGAAT
>CAZELW010000165.1:3142-3524 GCA_964513135.1 uncultured Dehalococcoidales bacterium | reverse complement strand
GAGACATAAGAAGAAATGGGATGTCATTGGCGCAAAGGATCTGGACAATGCCAAACCGAAAATCAAAAAGGGTGATTTCGTGGTTATCAACACCGGCTGGCATCATTATTTCCCGAAGCAGGGCTACGTCTTCATGAACCATTATCCCGGTTTCTATACCGAAGCGGCAGACTGGTTTGTCGAGCATGAAGTCAAAGCCGTCGCCGTTGATGGAGCTGCAATGGACCACCCCTGCGCCCACGCTCCGCTGGATAAATATGCTCCCTGGCTGTATAAAGAGTACCTGGAAGAAACTGGCAAAGACGCTAATAAGGAATTCCCTATCTACGAGCCCTGCCATCTGGCGCTGGCTCAGCATAATATCCCCGGCATTGAAATCGCC
>CAZELW010000165.1:0-3132 GCA_964513135.1 uncultured Dehalococcoidales bacterium | reverse complement strand
AGGACAGATGGATGAAGTCACCGGTAAGCGCTGCACTTTAGCCTGCTTCCCTGTACGTTACGTGGGTGGTGAAGCTTCCCTGGTCAGACTGGTCGCCATTGTAGATGAAAAATAGGCTCTCGGGAAGGGGAATACATTGACCATAAATTACTTGATGATGCCTGAAAACAAGGTAGTTATCACTGTTGCCCAGACCGGCGCCCTGGTGACCAAGAAGATGAATCCGGCAGTTCCGGAACAACCTGAAGAAATCGCCCAATCAGCTTATGATTGCTATAATGAGGGCGCTGCAGTTGTCCATATTCATGCCCGAGATAAAGACGGGCTGAATACCGGAGACCCGGCGATATTCAAAGATATTCATGAGAGAATCCGGGCAAAATGCGATATAATCATTCAGGACTCCACCGGCGGTGGCTACAACCTCACTGTCGAACAGAGGACCGGTTGCCTGGAAGCTTACCCGGAGATGGCTTCCCTGAACATGGGAACGTTAGTGCGCACTATAGGTGAGGCGGCGGGGACTCCTTTTATGAATACCCGCCAGGAGATCGAGAATTTTGTTAAACGGATGATCCAGTTCGGCGTTAAGCCGGAAATGGAAGTCTACAACCTCGCCATGCTCCAGGAGGTCAATATCCTTATCCAGAAAGGCCTGCTGACGCCCCCTTACAACATCTCCCTGATACTGGGAATGGCTTACCAGGGGGCGCTGGAAGCCAATCATCTATACCTGACTAGCTATCTTCAATTCCTGCCGGACAACGCCTATTTCAACGCCCTGGGAGTGGGAAAGGCTCAACTCAGCCTGGGCACCATGGGAATGATCCTGGGAGGTAATGTCCGGGTAGGACTGGAAGATAACATCTATTTCAGGAAAGGCGAACTGGCCAAAAGCAACGCTCAACTGGTGGCCAGGATAGTTAGAGTAGCCCGTGAACTGGGAAAAGAGCCCTGCACACCTGATGAGGCGCGAAAGCTTTTCGGCCTCAAACCACTGTAAGGGAAAATAATATGATTATTCGATAAGGCGGCAAAAAATGGCAAATCTTTTCAGAGTAGATAATCAGATTGCTGTCGTTACCGGTGGGGCCGGTGGAATCGGTGAAGCTCTGGGACACGGACTGGCAGAATACGGCGCGAAAGTGGTCATAGCCGATATCGATTTCCAAAGGGCAGAGCAAGTAGCTCAGGATATCCAGGCTAAATTCAAAACCTCGGATGCCACACCCATCAAGTTCGACATTACGGATGAAAAAAGCGTTGCAGCGCTCAGGGACCAGGTTATCTCCAAATTCGGTACGGTGGATATCCTGGTTAACTCCCACGGGGTAAACGTGAAAAAGGCTGCTACTGAATTTCCTGTAAATGATTGGGACTTCATGTTCAATATTAACGTCCGCGGTACTATGCTGACATGCCGTGAATTCGGAAAGGTGATGATAGAAAGGAAAAAAGGCAAGGTTATCAACCTTTCTTCAGTCAGAGGGGTACGCGCTACAGCCTGGGGAGGAAACGAAGGCTATGCCGCTACTAAAGCAGCAATCGATATGATCACCCGCTCATTGGCCTCAGAATGGGCACCTTACAAGATCAATGTGAACGCCATCGGACCTTCTACGGTGGCAACGCGTTTCTCGGAACAGACGTTGAAGGACCCTGATAAGCTGAAGAGGTTCCTGGCCAGTTGCCCGCTGGGGAGAGTCGGACAGCCAATCGATATCGTTGGAGCCTGCGTTTTCCTGGCCTCTCCCGCATCCGATTTCATTACCGGCCAGATCATTTATCTTGACGGCGGTCTGACAGCCATAGGGTGACATCGGTGGAAATGAAATAGCACGCTTCAATAACTTGTCCCGGGTTGGGTATTCCAATATCCAACCCGTATGTCTATGGCGGTTCTGTCACTGAAGCAGATCCGCATTATAACAGCCGACCGGTTGTTTCAAAGAATGAAGGAGAGAGTAACATGAAGCTCATTAAAGTAGGGGAAGGCAAACCCTATGACGCTCCCCGGCATTTTAATTACTGGTCCATTAGTAAACTCGACCCTGAAAGCGTCAGCAAAAGGCTGCATATCGGAGTTTCTCATTTCCTGCCGGGCGGCGGTGCCGAGTTCTCGGCATCTCCTCTTGAAAGAGTCTATTTCTGCGTTGAAGGCAAGATCACCGTCAAGGGTAAGACCGAAGAATACCATCTTGAGCCTGGCGATATGATTTATATTGCCAACGGAGAGGAGCGGAGCTTCCAGGTCAGCAACACTAAGCCGGCAACCATACTGGTGATCATGGCTAAACCGGACTAAATTTAAAAAGGGGTTAAATGAACAAAATTAAAAAGGTCCTGGTTATCGGCTCAGGGACGATGGGGCATGGGATCGCCCAGGTTTTCGCTCAGGGAGGCTATGAAGTCGCCTTACAGGATACGGTCCCTCAGGCCCTGGAAAGAGCGGCCATCCTGATCAGGTCCAGTCTGGAGACCATGGTAGAGGCCGGACTCATTAAAAAAGAGGATATTGATCCTGTCATCGGCCGCATCAAACCTACCCTCTCTCTGGAAGAGGCAGCCCGGGACGCCGACCTGGCAATAGAATGCATCGTAGAGAACAAAGAGGCCAAGAGCGATATATTTAAAAAACTGGATGCTCTCTGCCCTTCCAAAACTTTACTCGCCAGCAATTCCAGTTTTTTAAATATTTTTGAATTTGTGCAGGTTTCTCGGCCGGAAAAACTCCTGGGCATCCACTTTTATTCGCCGCCCCAGATTATCCCCCTGGTAGATATCGTCAAAGGCCCTCAAACCGATGAGCAGAATATCCAGATTGTCACAGAGACACTCCAGGGAATCGGCAAAAAGCCCATTATCTTTAATAAGCCGGTCGCCGGATACCTTGTCAGCCGTTTACAGGTAGCTTTTCAGAGAGAAGTATACTGGCTTCTGGACAATAACTATCTCTCTCCTAAAGATATTGATGAAGCCGCCATTTGGGGTCTGGCACTGCGGATGCTGGTAGTGGGTATCTGCCAGAGGATCGATTTCGGAGGGTTAGACCTCAGTGCAAGGACCACGACTCAGTCCGGACAAAGAGATCGGAAGAGCGTCGTGTAGGGAAAGAGTGTAGGATAGGGTGTA
>CAZELW010000164.1:0-3709 GCA_964513135.1 uncultured Dehalococcoidales bacterium | reverse complement strand
AGTATCGGCTCGTCTACCATGCGTTTGGGAAAATGCAGGACTACTTTTTTGGCTACAATTTTTTTATTGACCTTTTCATTATCCGCCATAGTTCTTCAATTTCCATATATCCGGCATCGGGCAAAAATACCGGCTACTAAAAAATCTCCTGTTAATCCCTGATCGGCCGTTCATTCAACGGCTTAAAAGCAATGCCTGAATCGACTCCGGGCAACGGCGCTACCGGCTCGGTAAGAAGGAAACGGCCGCGTTTGATCCACTCTTTGAGGACACCGGCAATTTCCAGTGCCCGCGGGTAGCTGGAAAGAGAAGCCGTGGGTACCTCTTTCCCGCCGATTTTGATCTTCCCGCTCCTCAATTCGGCATAGCTGACTTCTCCAACAATATCCGGCTCGCGGTTGGGATAAGCTCCCGAGTAATCGATTACCGTAGCCATGATCTCAGCATCCGTAATAGTGGTGTATTTCAGGATTTCTTCATTCAGGATAGGGATGGGCACTCCGATCCCCACTGTCAGAGAGACCCCGTAACCCAGCATACTGGTACCCACCAGGTAGCGCGGATTCATCTGTTTTAAGTCACCGATCACGCACAGCGTGGCAGCCCCGCCTCTGGGAGCACCGCTTTCAGAGCGAGGAGTACCGGGATTATACTGGGTGCCCGGCCAGGCCACATAACCGATCCCCCCACCCAGGAAAATGCGGGTGCCGATGCCAATAGTTTTATAATAGGGGTCCTTCATGAGCGGAGATAGCTGTCCGGCGCAGGAATAGCCGGCGCTGCCCAAATTGGGCTTCAGAACGCCCATGTAGGTGTAAATGGTTTTATTGGAAAGATTAACCGCCACATTGTAGTTCTGGTAGGCGTTGCGCATATTGAAAAGCACCGCTTCATTAAGGTCTTTGATATTGATCCAGGTCTCCAGCTTCCTGCGGGGGTAGCAGTCCGTTCCATAGGCGCTGGCGACCAGGCGAATATCATGCCCGGCTACCAGTTCCTCGATAACATGGCCGCCTCCATAATTGAAGTCGCCGGGGTGGTTACGGTTGCGGGGATCATCGTCCGGCAGGGCGTTGGCCCCGATAAACAGGTCTGCGGCCGCAAAAGCAGGATATGCCGGGACATCATTGAGGTAGGCCTTGCCTCCTCCCAGTTTGATACGCGGCTTAGAATGCCCGATATTGAAATAAGCGCCGGAAGAACACATAGGGCCGAAGGTGCCAGTGGTCACCACGTCGACCTTTTCGGCTGCCCTGGAAATGCCTTCCTGTTTGGCGATTTCTATTATCTCGGCTGCAGTAACTACTACTGCCTGCCCATTTTGGATCTTCTCGTTGATTTCTTTGATTGTTTTTGGCATTTTCCTGACCTGATAATAGTATGATGCTTATGGATTGTCAACTACGCACACAGTGCTGACCGGTCTGGCGAAACGGCAGCCTTCATCAGCCGTCGTTCCTTTTAATAGCTCCTGTCGGACAGACCTGCGAGCAAACCCCGCAGCCATCGCACTGAGAGACATCGATAGTCGTCCGGCCGCTCTCAATAATCAGCGCAGGGCAGCCCAGGGAATTCAGACAGAGCTTGCAGTTGGTGCAGGTATCCGCCTCAATATGATAGGGAACAGTTTTTTCACCGCGCTGTCTCCGGTCTCTCTGGGCCAGGATACCGCAGAGACCGCGCATGACGACGACTGCCGGACCGTCGAATCGGACCGCTTTTTCCAGTACATCCACGGCATTCTTGATATCGAAAGGATTGACCACCTCAACAAATTTGACGTTGCAGGCCCGGGCGATGTCCTCAGGCCTGATAGCGGACTCGTTATTACCCGGAGTGCCCGGATGCGGCTGGAAGCCGGTCATGGCGGTGGCCGAGTTGTCCAGGACTACCAGGGTAACTTTAGTCTTGTTAAAAACAGCGTTTATCAGGGGCGGGATTCCCGAATGGAAGAAGGTCGAATCACCCAGGTGACCGATGACCGGCCTGCTTTGCCCTCTGGCGACCCCGTTGGCAACGCCGAAACCGGCGCCCATGCAGCAGTTGGTATCATATGAATTCAACGGCGGATTGAAACCAAGGCTGTAGCAGCCGATATCGCCGGTGAGGACCTTTTCTCCCAGGTCCTTTTTGATTCTGCGGGAGGCCATGTTAATGGAGTAGAAAGAAGCCCGGTGGGGGCAGCCAGCACACAGGGTGGGAGGCCTGGATGGCAGCAGCCCGGAAGTCTCTTCCGTCCGCCTGTCCAGGCCGGCGAAGTCGACCTGCATCCGGCCGCCTGTGATACTGGTGATCGACTCTGCTACTTTACGGGTAGAAAGCTCGTTGGCAATGGGGACAACATCCTTGCCGTGAATCTTGACCTTGATCCCGGCGTCCTGAGCGATCACTTTAACATGATTTTCAACAAACGGCTCCAGCTCTTCGATTACCAGTACATCCGGAACAGCTTGCAGAAGCCGGCGGACTTTATTTTCCGGCAAAGGAAACGGAGTACCGATTTTAAGCAAGGAAACCTTATCCGCCAATCCTAACCAGATCAGGGCTTCCATGACATAACTATAAGAGATGCCGCTGGCGATGATGCCTATTTGGGCGCCATCTACGAGCTGCAACTGGTTGTAAGGAAGGCTGTCGACAAGGTCTTTAATCTTGTTAAATTTTTCAAGCAGTACGGACCGGTTTCTCCTGGCAAAGGCCGGAAGACAGATAAAACGGGGGTCTTTCTTAAATTCACCGGCAGGCCGTCGCCCGGTCATCTCTCCCAGTTTAACATCTCCCCGGGAATGGCCCAGCCGGGTGACCGACCGCAACATAAAAAGCTGGCCGAACTGTTCGGAAAGGCGGAATGCATCAGCAGTCATGTCCTTAGCTTCCTGAGGAGAGGAAGGCTCCAATATGGGGAGATAAGCCTGCTCGGCGATGAAACGGTTGTCCTGCTCATTCTGGGAACTCCAGATGCCCGGATCATCGGCATTTACCAGTACCATCCCGCCGACAGCACCCATATAGGTAGCTGACATCAGGGGATCGTGGGCCACATTCAGTCCCACCATCTTCATGGCTGTCATCGACCGTGCGCCGGATATGGAAGCGCCAAGAGCTACCTCGAAAGCAACCTTTTCATTGACCGACCATTCGGCATAGAAATTCATTTCTCTGGACATATTGATGAGGGTCTCGCTGATTTCACTGGAAGGCGTTCCGGGATAAGCAGCGAAAACCTGGACTCCAGCTTCAAGCGCTCCCCGGGCGATAGCTTCGTTGCCGAGCATGAAGAGAGTTTTACCGGGGGCATTCGAAGTAAGAGTGAGTTTTTCCGTTGACTGCATGATATCCTCCAAATTTGTAGCTTTCTCATTTTATCAGCTTCTATGCTCATACTGCAAAAAGAAGCCCTGGCCTGTTTGCCTGACCGCATGGAATACCGTAACGATGTGGGGTTGGGGGAGGGAATAATGACTAACCTCAGGCCTATGGCAGCCTGGGCCGGGTCACCCTCGGCCTGCGCAAGCAGGTAAGGTGACCGGGGGCTGCTGACACCCAATGGACACCCATGGGGTTCCCGCGCCATTTCGTCTCGCCTTCGGCGAGGATATTAAAGTATTCCAGTAGAAGCCTCCGGTATGACAGGATTGAGTGAGATTCTAAGGCCTGGCCGGCCTTGTCTCCGGCCAGGCGCGTCTGCTCCAGGCAGACGGGGATGAGC
>CAZELW010000163.1:0-3733 GCA_964513135.1 uncultured Dehalococcoidales bacterium | reverse complement strand
TAACCTGCCCTGTCTGTAGTGGGGATGATAGAGAAGGTGGCCATAAACAAAGAGTGGCTCCGATTTTTGCATTACAATGTGAGTAGAATATGGAAATCAGCGTAATAATCGAGGAAGGCCTGGAAATAGGTCTGGATACCGGGTGGCTGGAGGATATTGTGGAAAAGACTCTGCTGGCGGAAAAACAGCCGCCCAATGCGGAAATCAGCCTGGCGATTACGGGTCAGGCCAGAATACAGGAGCTGAACCGGGAGTATAGAGGCCTGGACAGGCCGACGGACGTCCTGTCCTTTTCCCTGACGGAAGCCGGAGATGGGGAAAGTGCAGCCGGTTTCATCAGTCCGCCGGACGGGGCTATTCATCTCGGAGAAGTCATCATTTCCTGGCCGCAGGCCTTGCTTCAGGCCCGCGAGAGCGGCCACTCGATCAGGAAGGAGATGGCGGTCTTAGTCGTTCACGGAGTGCTTCACATTCTTGGCTATGATCATGAAAAGCCGGAAATGGAGCCTGCGATGACCGCTCGGGAAAAGGAGATACTTATGTCAATTGAAAAGGAGATGGCATGAAGGTGCTGGGCATTGCCGGAAGTCCCCGGAAAGGTGGTAATACCGATACTCTGCTGGCCCGTTTTCTGGAGGGCGCAGCCAGCCGCGGAGCGGAAGTGAAAACTCTCTCAGCTTGCCAGCTTAAAATTTCCGGCTGCTTTCACTGTGATGCCTGCCTGGAAAAGGGCATTTGCCGGGTACAGGATGATATGCAAATGGTATACCGGGAGATGGAAGCCGCAGACCGGATCGTCCTGGCTTCACCTTTGCAGTTCCTGAGCGTTTCTGCACAGCTAAAAGCACTGATCGATCGCTGCCAGGCACTCTGGGCGCGCAAGTATATCCTGAAAATCCCGCCTTTGGGCGAGGTCAAGGAACGTAAAGGATTTTTTATTTCCGTGGGCGGCCGCCGCACAGTTCCCAATCTGTTTGATGCCGAATTGCCGACGATTAAAATCCTTTTCAAGAGTCTTGATGTGGAATATGCCGGCGATATCCTGTTGCCTGCCATCGACGCCAAAGGGGATATCCTCAAGCATCCCGAATTTCTGGACCGGGCCTATCTTGAAGGACAGCAATTTGTTTAATACCTGCCGGCAGCCTGTCTGCTATTTGTTTTAACAAATGGTTATGTCAAATTGATATCTGCTCTCCGGCCTTTCCTGGTACAGTTAATGCAAGGAATGGAAAAACCTTTGCCGTTAATTATACTTATTTGCATTTATTATTCGTATAAGGTAATATGAAACCAGTGGTTTCGGTTTCGGTTACCGATACTTGGTCTTAATCCTTGCGATTCCCCGAGCATTGGATGACCCCAACACGAGCCCAGAATTATTAAGGAGGTCATCCATATGGCATTTGAGGAGAAAACTCTCCAGTGTTCCGATTGCGGAAAATCATTCCCCTTTACTGTTGAAGAGCAGGAGTTCTTCGCATCCCGAGGCTATACCAACGAGCCCAAGAGATGCCTTGTCTGCCGGCAGAGCAGAAGGTCCGAACGTTTTGGTAACAGCGGCGGCGGTTCCCGCCAGATGTTCCCGGCTACCTGCGCGCAGTGCGGTCAGGAGACTCAGGTCCCGTTTCAGCCTCGCGGTGATAAACCGGTATACTGCAGAGAGTGCTACATCAAAAACAGATAAGACAGATTGATTCTGTAATAATACAGGCCGGAGAAATCCGGCCTGTATTATTTTACGCCTTCACAACCTTACTTCTCCGGCTTGTCCTCTTCGTGATCATGCTTCTCCAGGGGGCAGCTATGATTCAGATTGCAGAAAAGGTCGGTCGAATCGCACCTGTAGCATTCCATCTGCAAAGTGGTATGTTCGATATGAAATTGTTCCCGAAGTACTCTCTCAACCTCGGATCTGATCACAGCGGCCTGGCTGGTGGATATATCTTCGATTAAAATATGTCCGTTCATCGAGCGTAGCTCGGGCGATATGCTCCAGACGTGGATGTCATGCACGTCTTTGACTCCTGAAATTTGTTTCAAAGCCTTGATTAAGGCCAGCACATCTACATCTCTGGGAGAAGCCTCGAGTATAACGCGGAAGCCTTCACGGAAGATGCTCCAGGCTGCGTAGAGGATAATAATGCTGATTAAAACGCTGATCAATGGATCTACCCAGTATTGGTTCGTAAACAGAATAATGACGCCTCCGATGATCACTCCTACTGAAGCCAGGGCGTCTCCCAGGGCATGCCAGAAAGCGCTGCGGACATTAATATTGCTTTTTTGTTCTCTTCTTAACCATGAGGTGATAAAAATGTTCGCTCCCAGACCGACAGTCGCAACGATCAACATCAGAAGGCTATTGATTTCCGGCGGCTCTTGAAACCTGCGGTAAGCTTCGTAGAGGATAATAGCTGCGATTAGAAAAATGGTAATAGCGTTGAAAATAGCCACAATCACGCCGATACGGTGATAACCAAAGGTCATCCGGTGATTGGAAGGCCGTTCCGCCTGCCTGACTCCATACCAGGAAAGCGCCAGGGCGATGACATCCGCAAATACGTGTCCGGCGTCGCTTAACAGGGCCAGACTGTTGGATGCCAGGCCGCCGATCAGTTCTGCTGCAAAGATAGTAAGGCTCAAGATCAGGCTGTATTTAAGCTTGTTCCCGGTGGAAAGGCCGCCTTCATGGTGATGGCTCATAGTCTTTTCTTCATTACATAAAAATAATCAGTACGTATAATACCATTATTGGCGAATTATCACATTTTCTCAAGTAAACGCTTCGCCGTGTATTTTCGAAACGTGGTCATATTGAAGGTATAGCTCTGGTCATGCGGGTAACTTTGGCTGAGGGGTTTACTTACGGATTGCCCCTACCAGTTCTTGAATACTGGTGAGTCCTTCTTTTTGCAGGTATGCTTTTATGCCGTTTAAAATCTCCACCGGGGCCCGGGGGTTGATTAGATTGGCGGTTCCAATCTGAACGGCAGATGCCCCGGCCAGAAAAAATTCTATTGCATCATCGGCTGTCATGATGCCGCCTGAACCGATAAGCGGTACATCCTGAATCGCTCCGGCGACCTCGTAGACCATGCGCAGGGCGATCGGCTTGATTGCCGGTCCCGATAGACCCCCGGTCACATTGCCCAGCACCGGCCGGCGGGTCCGGGTATCGATGGCCATACCTTTCAGCGTATTAATCAGCACGATAGCATCAGCACCGGCATCTGCTACTGCTGCGGCAATACCGACGATATCCGCAGTGTCAGGTGTTAGTTTGACCCATACCGGAAGGGAAGTCGCCTTTCTAACTTCGACTGTAACTTGTGCAGCGGTAGCGGAATCAGCGCCGAATGCCGCACAGCCTGCCTTTACATTAGGACAACTGATATTGACCTCCACGCCGCTGATGCCCGGCGCTTTGTCCAGCCTGGAGGCTATCCGGGCATACTCTTCTATAGAGCTGCCGGCTATATTAACAATAACCGGCACCTGCCAGGTAGCCCAGATCGGGGCTTTTTCTTTAAGTAAAGCGTCAACACCGATATTTTGCAGCCCGATAGCATTTAATATTCCACTGGGAGTCTCTGCGATCCTGGGCTGGGGATTCCCCTGTCTAGGCTCCAGGGTAGTCCCTTTGCATACTATTGCTCCCAGGCTCTGGATATCGAAAAGGTGCTCAGATCGGAAGAGCACACGTCTGAACTCCAGTCACGAGATTCCATCT
>CAZELW010000162.1:0-3754 GCA_964513135.1 uncultured Dehalococcoidales bacterium | reverse complement strand
CCCATCAGCAGAACGCTTTTCCCGGATTCAACCAGGTCTTCGATTATCTTGATTGTCCCGTAGACAGCCCGGCCAACCCGGCAGGTCAACCCGACGATAGTCCCTTTGCGATTCCTTATTGCGGAAATTCGGTGCAAGGTACGTTCAATACCGGCGCGGTTGTCATCACCGAAACTGCTGATGCGCGAGACCACATATTCCAGGTCCAGCTCTGTCACTTCTTCGGAGGAAATTATCATCTCGCGGTGAAAAAAGCGGGCTTCAGGAGGCCTTCCCAGGTCCATTACCACTTCCACAAGTTCGCCGATGTCAGGCTGCTCGTTTAACGACCGGCAGATCCGTTCGGGTAAAATATTTATCAGGGCAACCAAATCATCGGTTATTGTTTTTTGCAATATATCCTCCGCAGCCTGCCCTACCACCCTCTCCTGGCCATAAGTTCCTCTGCTGGAATCTGTCTGATATCTTTACCCGGCATAGCTTCGCCCAGGCCTTTCGATACCTCGGCGATTATTTTGGCGTCCTTGAAGTGGGTTGTCGCTTTAACTATAGCCTTAGCCCTATTGGCCGGATCGCTGGACTTAAAGATGCCCGAGCCAACGAAAACTCCTTCCGCTCCCAGGTGCATCATCAAAGCCGCATCCGCCGGTGTGGCCACCCCTCCCGCAGCAAAATTCACTACCGGCAGTTTCCCGGTATCATGAACCTCTTGCACCAGGTTAAACGGAGCGCCGATCTCTTTCGCATAGGCCATCAGTTCTTCCTGCGGCATATTTACCAGCTTGCGGATCGAATCCTGTACCGCCCGCATATGCCTGACGGCTTCTACAATATTGCCGGTCCCGGCTTCACCCTTGGTCCGGATCATTGCCGCTCCTTCACCGATACGACGCAGGGCCTCGCCCAGGTCACGACAGCCGCAGACGAAGGGGACTCGAAAATCATGTTTCCAGACATGATAGCTTTCATCAGCCGGGGTCAGCACCTCCGACTCATCTATAAAATCAATACCAAGAGCTTCCAGAGCCCGGGCTTCTACAAAATGCCCGATACGGCATTTCGCCATCACCGGTATCGATACCGCCTTCATAATAGATTCTACTATAGAAAGATCGGCCATGCGGGCAACACCGCCCATCGCCCGGATATCAGCCGGTACCCTTTCCAGTGCCATTACGGCACAGGCTCCGGCTTCCTCAGCAATCCGCGCCTGCTCCGGGGTGACAACATCCATTATCACCCCACCCTTCAGCATTTGAGCCAGCCCGGTCTTGACTTTCCACGTCCCGCTTTCCATACTTGAAAGTTCCTCTACTTAAAAGTTATACTCTTTATCTGAAATAATTCTACTATTGTTTAATTTGTTTATCAACCGAACCGGACATCCACAAAGACCGGCCATCTGCTATTTCGCAAAATCCCATTTTGTAGTAATATAGTATAAGTTTGCTATTAAAGTTAACGAAACAATACAGTCATTAACCATTATTAAGGCATTCCCTGAATAACTCAATATCAGGAGGAGATGAACCAGCATGGGTAGTACACTTAAATGGCGCCGGAAGAAATTGAGCAAAAAGCACCATAAAAGGGTGCTGAAGATAACCCGCGTCCAGAGAAGACGCAAATCGTAATAGTGTTCGATTAGACTGATTTATCAGACCCTGTCAGCCTGGACCGGACGGGCTATTACCGGTCTTCCGGAATAAATTCAGGAACTGATTGAAAATGAGCCAGGGTAGTAAAGATTATACAGCGGTACCCGGATTGGATTGACCTGAAGGTCAATCCGGTCAATGGGGCCTTTCTGGCTTTAATTGATAAGAGTCCCGGATATTTTCGGGACTCTTTTATTGTTCTGAATTTCTTCCAAATGCGATCGATAAAATGTTAAAATAGCTGCGAGGCTCTCCTGAGACTTCTCCAATGCAATCCGGGACATAAATGCAGATGAGGAAAGATACAATTCCCTTCATAGCCCTCTCCTCATCCTGAGGGCACCCGGCAAGATGATGTTTGCAGCGGCGAAGTGAAGGTAGGGAACTCGTAAAAACATGATGGTGAGCAGGTCCGGGAGAAAATAAGTTGCTGCTGGAATTAAAGGTCAAAGATCTCGGCATCATCGAGGACATCGACTGGAAGCTGGATGCCGGCTTGAACGTCATTACCGGAGAGACCGGCGCCGGCAAGTCACTGATCATTGATGCGGTAGAACTGCTGCTGACCGGGTCCGCCAGTGAAGACGTCATCCGCCACGGCGCCAGCGAAGCTAAAATAGAGGGCGTATTTGCCATCTCCCCGAACGAGAGCTCCGTACCATTAAAGAATTTTCTGGCAGAAAAGGGACTGAATACCGATGACGACCTTCTGATCATCGGCTGCGAAATCAGGAGACAGAAACCAGGGATAGTCAGAGTAAACGGTCATACCATCACCAAAACTATCCTCCGACAGATAGGCCAGCTATTGATCGATATACACGGCCAGAGTGAGCATTTATCTCTTCTGGATAAACGATATCACCTCGAGCTTCTGGATGCCTTTGCCCATAATTTTGAACTAAGAGAACAGTTCAGGGCCATGGCGACCCGGCTTCGCGAAATCGAGGAAGAAATCAAATCCCTGGAAAGCCGGGAAAAGGAAGCCGCCCGCCAGGAAGAGTTTTTAAAATACCAGATTAACGAAATCAAGAAAGCCGCCCTTCGAGAAGGTGAAGATGAGGAACTGGATAATGAACGCCGCATCATTGCCTTCAGTGAGAAACTCAAGGAATACTCCGGCCAGGTCTACCAGGCACTGTTTGAAGGTCCCTCTTCAGATTATTCTGCATCGGCCCTGGCCAGACTGAATGAAGCAGCCCAGGCCATGAAAAAGCTGGTAGACCTGGACCCGTCGCTGAACGGGCAACTGGAGATACTGGAAAAGACTGTTTATGGAATCGAAGAAGTAGCCAGGGATACCCATGCATACAGCGAGAAGCTGTGCCATGATCCCGGACGACTGGAAGAAATCGAGTCCAGGCTGGAACTGATCCGCGGACTGAAAAGGAAGTACGGCAACTCAATCGCTGAAATCCTGGCCTACCTGGATAAGGCGGAAGGAGAACTGGAAGGCATCAGCACATCTGCGGAGAGGCGGGTTCAACTGGAAAAAGAGGCTGCCGATCTTGGAGCAGAAATGGGCCAGGCAGCTTTCAAACTATCGCAATCGCGCTCTCAGGCGGCCCGGGTTTTAACAGAGGACGTAAAGAAGGAACTCGCGGACCTGGAAATGTCCCAGATGCTGTTTGAGGTTGCTGTCAGGCAAAACTCTACTCCTGACGGGATCAAGGGGCCGGACGGGGTCAGCTATGCCTATAATAACGAAGGCATCGATAATGTGGAATTTCTGGTTTCCACAAACCCGGGAGAACCGTTGAAACCCCTGGCCAGGATAGCCTCGACGGGAGAAATATCCCGTTTCACGCTGGCTTTAAAAGGAGCGCTATCCGAAGCTGACAATATTCCGGTCATGATTTTTGATGAGGTTGATATCGGAGTCGGGGGGCGGAGCGGGGACATCATCGGAAAAAAACTATGGACGCTCTCCCGGCGCCATCAGGTGATATGCGTTACTCATCTGCCGCAAATCGCCGTTTACGCAGATACGCACTTCTTCGTACGAAAAAGCACCGACAACCTGCGCACCACCAGCACACTGGTAAACCTGGCCTCCGATTTACGTTTACAGGAACTGGCTGTCATGATTGCCGGGC
>CAZELW010000161.1:0-3819 GCA_964513135.1 uncultured Dehalococcoidales bacterium | reverse complement strand
GATGGAATCTCGTGACTGGAGTTCAGACGTGTGCTCTTCCGATCTTAACTCCATCCCCCAAATGGAATACCCCTTCAATATCCTGCTTTTGGTCAATCGTCAGATTACCCCTTAGGTGTTATAATAGGTTGATGGACATTTTATCAGGACTCAATCCAGCTCAAAAAGAAGCGGTAGAAGCTATCGAAGGCCCGGTCCTCATACTGGCCGGCCCGGGAAGCGGCAAGACCCGCGTAATTACCCATCGGGTAGCTTATCTTATCAAGGTCTGCGGAATTAATCCCGGCCATATTATGGCGGTTACCTTTACCAACCGGGCCGCTAAAGAGATGATGTCCCGGCTGCAAAACCTGGTCAGCGGCTCTACCGAATATCTTACCCTGGGCACCTTCCATTCCATTTGCGCCCGTATCCTGCGCCGTGATGGCAAGTCGGTGGATAATGACCCCGGTTTTATCATCTATGATGAGGATGACCAGATCAACCTGATCAAACGCAGTTTGCAGGAGTTGAACCTGGACCCCAAGAAATTCGTTCCCCGGGCGGTACTCTCTGCTATCAGCGCCTCGAAAAGCCGGATGATATCTGCCCAGGACTATGCTCTGGGCAGCCGCAGCTATTTCGACGAGGTGGTCGGCCGCGTCTATCAGCGCTATCAGCAGCTTCTGCATGAGAGCCAGGCCCTTGACTTTGATGATTTGCTGATGCGGACGGTCTCCCTTTTCCGCAATCATCCCGACATCCTGAAAAAATATCAGGACCGGTATGTGCATGTGATGGTGGATGAGTTCCAGGATACCAACGTTACCCAGTATGAGCTGGTCAAACAGATCGCCGGGAAATACCGGAATATCTGTGTCGTGGGTGATCCCGATCAGTCGATCTATTCCTGGCGTTATGCCGATGTCCGCAATATTCTTAACTTCGAAAAAGATTTCCCGGATGCCCGGGTGGTCCTGCTGGAACAAAACTACCGTTCTACCAGCCGGATACTGGAGACGGCCTCTCATGTAATTCAGGCCAACCGGCACCGCAAACCCAAAGAGCTCTGGACCAGTAACGAGCCGGGCGAGCTTACCTGCGTGGTCGAAACTTACACCGAGCAGGAGGAGGCCCAGTTCGTCGTCAAGGAAATCGAACGCCTGGTGGATGCCGGGGAGGTGCGCCGGGGAGAATGTGCCGTGATGTACCGGACCAACTCTCAGTCCCGGGCGATTGAAGAGGCCTTTATGCGTTTCGGTGTGCCTTACTAGCTGGTAGCCGGATCGCTTTTATTTGATAGAAGTGAAATCTAGTATATTATGTGCTACCTGCGGCTGATACAGAATCCTAACGACATGGTCAGCCTGATGCGCATTATCAACGTGCCGGGGCGCGGTATCGGCCAGCACAGCCTGAATGAGCTTGCCGGGTGGGCCGCGTCACAGGGCATCACCCAGTTTGCTGCTCTTCAGCGTATCGCCAGTCCTGAGCCCGGGGAAGCCTCACCTCCTTTCAGCGCTCGCATACTGAAGACCCTGGCCTCCTTTGGGAGTGTGCTCAAGGACCTGGTTGAGCAGAATCGGGTTCTGAACCTGGTGGACTTCTTTGACCTGGTGGTCAACCGGACCGGTTACAAGAATTATATCCTGAGTGACGAGGACGGGGACGAGCGCTGGGATAACATTATGGAGCTGCGTACTGTAGCTGAAGAGTACCGTGACCTGCCGCCCGGGGAGGGGTTGTCTGCCTTCCTGGAAGGTGTGGCCCTGGTCTCCGATGTGGACGCCCTGAAAGATGTGGGCGAGAAGGTGACCCTGATTACCCTGCACCAGGCCAAAGGTCTGGAATACGATGTAGTTTTTATTGTCGGCGTTGAGGAAGGCCTGCTGCCCCATTTCAGGTCTATGGACGACCCTTACCAGATGGAAGAGGAACGCCGCCTGTGTTATGTGGGTATCACTCGCGCCAGGCGCCGTATTTATCTGGTGCACGCTTTCCGCCGCAACCTGATGGGACGGAGTACTGTCAACAAGCCTTCCCGTTTTCTTCAGGATATCCCCAAAAACCTGATCTCCGGCGGCGATTTCTGGCATTCTGCCGAAAGCCAGCCCGTGGTAGATAGCAGTATCAAAAAGGCCCCGGCGTCCGATACGGCGTCAAAACACTCCCCGGACCTGAAGACCGGTGACCGCGTTCGCCATGCCCAGTTCGGTGAAGGAATTATCGTTAGCTGTACCCCTAAAGGAGACGACTCCGAGGCGGTGGTGGCTTTTAGCGGGGTAGGAGTGAAGAAGCTCCTTCTCAGCTTTGCCAGGATGGAAAAAATCACTTAGCTGGATTCTTCCGGCACTGCTGAATGACAGCCGGCGTCCAAAACCGGAATTCTAATACTTTAAATCCACGATTGACAAAGCCCCAATTCTATGTAAAAATACTAACCAATACAATGACCGTACGAATGCGAACGTCCAAAATGATCGAATAATGGCGGTCAAATGTCCTGTTTGTCATCTAACCGGGTTTATCGAAAGTTTCCACACTGAAAGATATAAAAAGGAGTAAGCAATGAAAAGGAGAAGCATCCTCACAGCCCTTGCCCTGGTGATCGTAATCACGGTGGCTTTAGTCGGCTGCGCATCATCTCCCGCCCCCACCACCTCTACCCCTCCGCCTGCTACTTCAGCCCCGGCAACCACCTCGGCCGCCGCCACTTCTGCTCCACCGACCTCCTCTCAGCCTGCGTCTTCACCTGCTGTCCCGCCCGCCCCGATTAAGCTAAAATACGCAGACCAGAACCCCGATACCGGATGGGAAGGCTCTCAGGCCGCCCTCCCCTGGCTGAAACAGATAACCGATGCGACCAACGGCCGCGTGCAGTTCGAGACCTATTTTGCCCAGACCTTGTTCAAGGGAACGGACTCCTGGGAGTCGGTGAAGAACGGTGTGGCAGATATGGCCTGGATGTTCCACGGCTACTGGGCTAACCTGACGCCCCTGGCGGATGTCATTTCACTGCCCATGATGCCTTTCAAGAGCGCCGAACAGGCCAGCGGCATCTTCTGGCAGCTTTACGAGAAGTATCCTTCCATACGTGAGCAGTTCAAAGACAATCATGTCCTGATTACCTGGGCTTCTCAGTCTTACTTTTTGATCACTACCAAAAAGCATGTCAAGACCGAGTCTGACTGGAACGGTCTTAAGATCAGGGTCACTGCCGGTCCGCCTATTGAGATGGCCAAACTCCTGGGCGCTGTCCCGGTGAGCATGGGTATGCCGGAAACCTATCTTAATCTTCAGAAGGGCGTTATTGACGGTATGCTGGCGCCCTGGGAGGCCATGCTGTCTTTCAAACAGTATGAAGTCGTTAAATATTATACTTATGCTCCTATTGTTACGGTGTATTTCACTCAGGCGATGAATAATGCCAAATGGAACTCCCTGCCTGACGATGTGAAGCAGCAGATCGAGAGCGTATCCGGTCTGAAAGGCTCCACATTCTGGGGAAAGAATATGTTTGATACCGCTGTGGTCGCCGGACGTGATCTGGTTCAGAAGCAGGGTATCGAAATGGTCGAATATACGGTTCCCGATGATGAACTGGCTAAATGGAGCGCTAAGGCTGCCAAACCCCTGTGGGACTCCTGGGTGAAGGCACAGACTGCCGCCGGGCATCCGGAAGCTCAGGAAATTCTCGATACTACTCTGAATCTCATCGAGACCTATAACCCGCAATAAAACTGATGACAGGACACCCTCACGGCATGCTCCAGTTCCCGGAGCATGCCGTGTTTTTCCTCAATCTACCCCGTCCTTAATCATTAATCCTTAATCAATATC
>CAZELW010000160.1:0-3886 GCA_964513135.1 uncultured Dehalococcoidales bacterium | reverse complement strand
AAATAACAGCTACCGCTATACCGATAATCAGATAAAACAGCTTCGTCTCGGTATCAAATATGAACCCTCCGACAGAGGCATAGGGTACACTCATGCCGTTGGGACCTCCGGTCAGGCTGGTCCAATGCTCAATAACCCAGATGATGATAAACTGCGCGGCAATAGAGGTGATAGCCAGATAAAAACCCTTAACTCTGACAGACGGTATGCCGAAAACCAGGCCAACAGCGCCGGCCGCCAATCCGGAACAGATGAAGGCAGCGGGGAAAGGCAGCCCCAGCTTGCTGCTCAGAATGGCGGAGGTATAAGCGCCGACTGCCATGAAACCGGCATGGCCTATAGAAAGCTGACCGCAGTAGCCCACCAGAATATTGAGACCGGTTGCGGCCACAATGATTATCCCGATCCCGTTGACTGTAGAAAGCCAGTAGTTGTCCAGGAAAAGAGGAAAAGAAAAAAGCAGGATGAGGAAGCCGATGAGCAGCGCCCACTGGGTTTTGGTACGGACGATTGCCATATCCTCGGCATAGCTTAAATTCCGGGTGCCACAGGGTAAACTACTCATTCTATATCCTCTCTATCCGTTTTTCGCCAAACAGTCCGTAGGGTTTCACCATTATGACGATGATAATAATGATAAACGGAATGATATCGTTGATGCCGTTCCAGAGATAAGGTGTCAGGTACCCGCCGCCCAGGCTGCGGGCAAGACCGATAATGGGCCCGGCCACCATCACACCGATAAAGGAATCAAGTCCTCCCAGGATAACTACGGAAAAAGCCTGGAGGCCGGTTTCGACCAGACCGTAAGAAATTCCGCCGATACTGGAAATCAGGATTCCGCCGACAGCCGCCACCACGCAGGCAAACATCCAGGACATGGAGAAGATGCTGGTGACAGGGACCCCGCAAGCCTGCACCGCCATCTGATCGTCCGCCGTAGCGCGCATGGCGATTCCCATGCGGTGGTACTTGTAAAAGGCTGTCAACAGCCCGAAAACTACAAGGGAAATCCCGGCTGCCCAGATATATTCCTGGGAAATCACGGCCCCCCCGAAACGGACCGGTTCTGACGGGAACAGCGGCAGGGCGGCGATGCTCAAAGGCCAGATAAAAGTGACAACGCCGGTGATAAAATAAGCTATCCCCAGAGTAACCGCGATCAAGGAAAGAATGGGCTGGGCGATTAGCGGACGCAGGGCGAAACGCTCGATAACCCATCCAAGCCCGAGAGCAAAGACAAGCACGAGCGGGAAAGCCGCCCAGACAGGAAGCTGCACCTGCACCAGCATGCTGTAAGTGAACCAGGAGCATATCAGCACCAGTTGCCCGAGTGCCAGGTTAGCTACGCTACTGGACTTCCAGATCAGAGCGAAGCCCAGCGCTATCAGGGAGTACACCATTCCGACTGCCAGGCCGGTGATTATGTATTGAGTTAGTTCCGTCATCTTTCTGTCCTTATGATTAATGATTTAAGATTTATGATTAATGAGTGACTTGGTTTTGTGTAGTAATCCTTGCAATATTTTGTGTGTCAGATTTGCCTGTTCCGCCAACAGGTTAAAATCTTTTTGCTCAACGTAACCTATATCCTTCGCAATCAATAAAAAATTCTTCAGTTCATTTAGAGATCCTTGCGATAAATAATAAAATTGAAGTTTTTCTCTATATGTTTGCCTTCCAAAACCTTCAGCGATATTAGCTGTTATCGAAGAAGCCGATCTCCTCATTTGATCTACTAATAAATATGTCTCTGTTTTGGGGAATAGTCGCGTTACTTTGTAAACCATAAGCACCAGCTTGTGTCCTTCTTTCCAGACATCGAGATCAGTAAACGAAGCTATTTTCTCAACCTTATTATTCATTAATCAATAATCCTTAATCATCATTCGACCCCTCTCACCTTGATCGTGGTTGCCACAGTGCCCTTCCGGCCGTCACGGTAAGTAACATTGGCCTGAACGGGAACCTCTTCATGGCCGCCATAGATAGCGTGAATCAGATCCCTGTACTTATCCTCCATAAATTCACGTCTGATCTTGCGGGTACGGGTGAGTTCGGCTTCATCCGGGTCGAACTCTTTATGCATGAGAACGAATTTTTTCACCCTGGCCGGTTCCGGAAGAAAACTATTGACCCTCTGAAGATCTTTGCGGATCAGGTCAGCCACGCCGGACTTCTGGGAAAGATCCACAAAGGTAGTATAGGGAATGCGGTTGCGCTCAGCCCATTTTCCCACCATGGTAAAGTCAATATTGATAATTGCGGAAACGAATGATTTATCTTTACCACCAACCACCATGGCATCTTTAATATAAGGGCTGAAGCGGAGGCGGCCTTCGATATACTGGGGAGCGTATTTGACCCCGGAACTGAGCACGCCCATGTGTTCCAGGCGGTCCATGAAAATCAGGTGTCCCGAGTCATCGATATTCACGGCATCGTTAGTATGGCACCAGCCGTTTATGAAAGACTCAGCGGTCTTCTTTGCATCCTTCAAATACCCGGAGAACATACAATCGCTCCTCACCAGCAACTCACCTTCATCCGTGAGCCTGACCTCGGTCCCCAGGGCCGGACGCCCGACAGTCTCAAATTTGACCTCGCCTTCGCTGTGAGAAGAGATGAAACCGGCTTCGGTGCTGGCATAGACCTGACGCAGCTCGATTCCCAGGGCATGAATCAGGCGGAAGGTATCCAGGCTCAACACCGAGCTTCCGGTAACAGCCATCCTGACATGACTTAAACCCAGTCTATCCTTTAAAGGACGGAACAGCATCCAGTAAGCTGCCAGATGGGCCAACCGCCAGAAAATGCCGGCGCTCTGGCCCTTGAAATTAATATCAGCTATCCGGTGACCGACCGGCATGAACAGCCGGTAGCAAAGCCGCTTCAAAGAACTGGTATCGATGATTTTCACATGGATATCGCTGACCAGGCTTTCCCACTGCCTGGGCCCGTAGATAACGAAATCAGGCCCTACTTCACGCGTATCCTCGGCGATAGTCTCAGGTTCTTCGGGGAAATTCAGCACCGCTCCGGTCAGCAGATGCGGGATGGTGCCGAAATAGCTGTCTCCAACCCAGGCAGCCGGGAAGTTCGAGATCAAATTATCCCGGTTGTCCAAAGGATACCTCATCACAAAACCCCTGGCGGTAGTTATCAGGGCCTGATAGGTGGTAACAGCCCCTTTGGGCAATCCGGTAGTACCGGACGTATAGTAGATAAAAGCGGTGTCAGTGCTACGGCCCTTATCAACATTCTGTTCGAACAGGTCGGGATGGTCTTTCTCGTATTCTTTACCCAGCCGGACTACATGGTCGAAACTGATAATCAAAGGGTCATCGTAATTTCGCAAGCCTTTGGGGTCCCAGTAGATGATTTTCTTCAGCAAGGGGAGTTCATTTTTTATTTCCAGGAATTTATCGGTCTGCTCCTGGTCATTAACAATAGCGAACCGGATATCCGCGTGGGTGGCGATATATTTCACTTCAGACGGAATGCAGTCTACGAAAATTCCGGTCGGGATGCCCCCGGCAGACTGGACGGCGAATTCGCCCCAGAACCATTCAGGCTCATTATCCCCGATAATGCCGACCGTATCGCCGCGCTGCAAACCGAGGCTTATCAAACCCAGAGAAAAATACTTGACCCGCTCATAATATTCCTTCCAGGTATACCTCTGCCAGATACCGAACCGCTTCACGCACATGGCGGTCCGGTCCCCCCATTTTAACGCGTTACTGCGGATTATCTGGGGAATGGTCTCGATTTTGACCGCGTCGTCATTGCTGATTTGTTCTGCTATCCTCATATTTCCCCATCTCCCCGGAGCAGTCCGGGACATATCGTCTCCAATGCCGGATTCCCCTATCAGATTTTCCAT
>CAZELW010000159.1:0-3903 GCA_964513135.1 uncultured Dehalococcoidales bacterium | reverse complement strand
GGTTGCGAGAGTTCGAGTCTCTCCAGGGGCATTTTTTAATGACTGGAACACGAGAGTAATACCCTGGATTGAAGGGTTTTGCCGAATTATCTTCCAGCTTTAACAGATAAAGTTCAAATTGCGGCTGCGGCAGACTTCATGATATGACGATACACTCATTGGCTGTTCTGATAGCAAGGATGCCGGAGTCAGCAATCTGGAATTAATTTGCGATTAGGAGGTCAGCTTGGCAAATCCTGGAAAAATGATTGAAATACGGTGGCATGGACGAGGCGGGCAGGGCGCAGTTACTTCAGCTGAAATTATAGCTGAGGCAGCGATAAGCGAGGGTAAATATGCCCAGGCCTTTCCCAGTTTTGGGCCCGAGAGAAGGGGAGCTCCGGTACTGGCGTTTGTCAGGATCAGTCCCGATCAACCGATCCGGGTAAGATCTTCGATTACTGAGCCGGATATCGTAGTGGTCCTTGACTCTGGTCTGCTGCGCAGCGTGAATGTAACCTCCGGTCTGAAACCGGGCGGCACCGTGATAATTAACACTATCAAGACCGCCGAACAAATTCGTGAGGAATTTAACATTCAGGCACCTATCGCCACTGTGGGCGCCACAAAGATAGCCATGGAGTTACTGGGTGTACCTATAACCAATACCACCATGATAGGCGCGGTGATGAAAGTTGCCGAGGTGGTTAAGCTGAATTCTTTGAATGAGCCTATCAACAAGCGTTTTGGTCGTTTGGGGGAAAAGAATATTGCAGCCATGAGACGAGCATACGCAGAAACTGTAGTAGAGGAGTTAGCAATTGGCAAAGGCAACAGATAAATTAACATGGAAAGAGATAGAGGTGGGAGGAATTGCCACCGAACCCGGAAGCGCCTGTCAGCTTCAGACAGGAGATTGGCGTTCCCGGAAACCAACCTATGATCATATCAAGTGCATTAAATGCGGCCTGTGTCAGGTATATTGCCCTGAAGGGTGTATAAAGCAGGACGAGGAAGGTTATTTTGTAGCGGACTTGTACTACTGCAAAGGGTGCGGCATTTGTGCCAAAGAATGTCCCAAACAAGTGATTACAATGGTTGAGGAGAAAGAATAGTGGCTACACGAGTTGGAATGGAAGTATCTCTGGCAGTGAGCGAGGCAGTCAAACTGGCCAATGCGGATGTTATAGCTGCTTACCCTATCACACCCCAGACTCATATTGTGGAACACCTGGCGGACCTGGTTGCCCAGGGAGAACTGGATGCCGAATTTGTCCCGGTTGAATCCGAGCATTCGGCTATGAGCGCCTGTTTGGGTTCGTCCGCGACCGGCGCGAGGACCTTTACAGCTACGGCAGGACAGGGCCTGGAGTTGATGCACGAGGTAGTATATGTGGCTTCATCCATGCGCCTTCCTATTGTCATGGCCGTGGCTAACCGGGCGCTGTCATCGCCTCTGAGTGTCTGGGGCGATCATTCGGATGTAATGGCTGTCCGGGACACCGGATGGATCCAGATATTTGTAGAAAATGGCCAGGAAGCCGTGGATAATACAATCTGCGCTTTCCGCATAGCGGAAGATAATAGAGTCCTCCTCCCGGTGATGGTGCATCTGGACGGGTTCCAGCTTTCCCACATGGTCGAACCTGTGGAGTTCCCCGATCAGGAAGAGGTCAACGCGTTTTTACCGCCCTATAAATACCCATTCCCTCTTGACCCCTCCAAACCGGTTACCATGGGCAGTTTCGGTCCGCCGGAAGTCTATACCGAGGCCAAATGGGCTCAGCAGATTAATCTGGAGAAGTCCAAAGAGGTGATCCTGGAAGTCTGGAAAGAGTTCGGTGAAAAATTCGGCCGGCATTACAATCCGGTTGAGACTTATCGCTGTGAAGACTGCGATACTTTATTAATGACTATGGGCAGTTTCTCTGAAACTGCCATGACGGCTATAGACGAATTAAAGGAAGCCGGGAAAAAGGTAGGCCTTTTCCGGATCCGCATGTGGCGTCCTTTCCCCTACGACGAACTCCGCGAGATTGTCAAAGGGGTCAAAACACTGATCGTCCTGGATAGAGCGATTTCTTTTGGTCTGGAAGGTCCGGTAGCTTCAGAGATCAAATCGGCTCTGTATCCTCTGGAGGCAAGGCCCAAAGTGGTTGGTTTCGTGGGTGGCCTGGGCGGCCGGGATATCTCGCCAGCGGATTTCAAGAACATTATCGACCGCGGTATCGAGATCGCCGGGAAGGGCAGTGCCAGAGAATTTGAGATTTATGGGGTAAGAGAATAATGAGTAAACAGTCAACAATTGATACTAAAGAGAGATTTGCACCTGGACATCGGGCCTGCATCGGCTGCGGTGAAGCCCTGGCAGTCAGGATGGCCTGTAAGGTCCTGGGAGATAATGTTATCATTGTAAATGCTACCGGCTGCATGGAAATTGTTTCCAGCCAGCTGCCTAACACGTCCTGGACTGTGCCGTGGATTCATACTTTATTCGAGAATACCGCGGCAGTGGCTTCCGGCATCGAAGCCGGCTTAAAGGTCTTGACCCGCAAGGGGATCCGGGATGCGTCAGATACCAAGGTTGTGGCGATGGCCGGAGACGGCGGCACCAGCGATATCGGTCTACAGGCGCTGTCCGGCGCACTGGAGAGAGGCCATAACTTCCTCTATATCTGCTTTGATAACGAGGCCTACATGAATACCGGAATTCAGCGCTCCTCGGCCACTCCATACGGTGCAACCACAACTACATCGCCGGCCGGGAAAAAAAGTATCGGGCAATTCTCCTGGAAAAAGAATTTACCGTCGATAATGGTCGCTCATGAAATTCCCTATGTGGCTACAGCCTGTCCCGCCTATTATCGCGACCTGATGAATAAAGTGAAGAAGGGGTTGGAGGTAAAAGGCCCGGCCTATATACAGATACTTTCTCCATGTCCCACCGGATGGCGCTGCCCGACTGACAATGCTATTGAAGTCGGTCGGCTGGCAGTTCAGACCGGTATGTTCCCCCTGTACGAGGTGGAGAATGGTAAATACACCATTAACTATGCTCCCAGCACTCTTAAGCTGGTTACCGAATACACCAAAACCCAGGGACGTTTCCGCCATCTTTCGGAAGCCGATTTGGCCCACATCCAGACCAAAGTCAATCAGGACTGGGCTCGACTAAAAAGGATGGCTAGCTGGAGTGTTCCCGCAAAAGAAGCCTGAACCTGAATTCAGGGGAAAATGATACCCCCTGAATTATTTCAGAAAAACCTGAACAGCCGCGCCCGGGCGCGGCTGTTTTCTATTCTTCTATCCAGGCATCAAAACGCAGGCCGGAGGCCGGGTCATAGTCTCGTTCAAAGGCTTCGGGGTATTGTCTTCGCCATTCTTCCATTTGCTTTGCGGTCACCTTTTCCACTTCTACCAGGTAGCTGCTGGTCACTTCGCCGGCGCAGTTTTTAGAGATCACTCCTGAAGGACAAATGAGATTGATAGCTCCGCCCCGGTCCAGCTTGCCGGGAATGATCCAGTCACATCTGGCTCCGTGGTCTACATAAGCCGTCCTCGGCATCAGCCTTTCAGTGACATACGCCCCTCCAAGAACGGCCCCTCTTTCGTTAAAGACTTTCACGATATCACCGTTTTTTATCCCTCTTTTATTGGCTTCCTGGGGATTTAGCCAGACCGGCTCATACATGTATCCGTCCGGCCCTTTAATCTTGGCGGTAAAGGCTTCGCGTGTCCAGGAGATATCGTCTCCCTGGGCATGATGACGCCAGCGGCCGTGGTTGGAGACCATGATCAGAGGGAACTTGCGAGCCCTTTTACTGGACAGCCTTTCATCGTGGGTCTCACTATTCTCTATCCAGTGGGGTACCGGCGAGATCGGAAGAGCGTCGTGTAGGGAAAGAGTGTAGGATAGGGGGGGGG
>CAZELW010000158.1:0-3918 GCA_964513135.1 uncultured Dehalococcoidales bacterium | reverse complement strand
ACACGACGCTCTTCCGATCTGGAACTCTCAAATGATTTAGCCAAAACCTTGCTTATTATTTGCTTATCTGTGCCAAGTCGTCCGTCTTTATAAATAATCGTAATCGAGGAGGGAGAGATTTGAAAACAGTAAATCTGACTATTAACGGCATCAAACGTGAGTTTACCATCGACCCTGACATGGTGCTTATCGATCTCCTGAGGGAGGAGCTGGACCTTACCGGCGCCAAGCAGTCTTGCGACAGGAAAGGCCAGTGCGGGGCTTGCACCGTCATTGTCAACGGCAAGGCTGTCCGTTCCTGTCTCCAAAAGGTCGAGAAACTGGACAATGCCGAGGTAATAACGGTGGAGGGATTGGGCACCCCTGAGAACCCGCACCTGATCCAGGAAGCCTTTGTGCTGGCTGGGGCCATCCAGTGCGGCTACTGTACGCCTGGTATGATCATGGCTACCAAGGCGCTTCTCGACCAGAACCCGGACCCTGACCTCAATGCTATCAAAAAGGCCCTGTCGCGCAACCTCTGCCGCTGCACCGGTTACCGGAAAATTTTCGATGCGGTCCAGTTGGCTGCCCGCTTTTTGCGAAATGAGACAACTCCGGAAAAGGTGCGTCAGTCCCTTGGAGATAAAACCTTTGGTGTCTCGCATCCGCGTTCCTCTTCAATCCTTAAAGCAACCGGTTTAGCAAAATTTTCTAACGATATTAAAGTGCCCGGCGCACTGGAGCTAGCCGTAGTCCACAGCACAAAGTTTCATGCCAAAATCAAGTCCATTGACTCCTCGGAGGCCTTGAAAATGCCCGGTGTGGTCGGCATTATGACAGCCGAGGACATCAAAGGGACAAACCATATCAGGATGATCGGGGCAGACCAGCCGGTCCTTTGTGAAGACGTGGTCAGGACGCTGGGTGATCCCATTGCCATTGTAGCGGCCAAGACCCGCGATCAGGCCCGGGCTGCCGCTGCCGCGGTCAAAGTGGAATATGAAGATTTGCCGGTCATGATGACTCCAGAAGAGGCGCTGGCTGAAGGCGCTTATCAGATCCATCCACATTCCCCCAACCTGTGTTACGTTCAGCCGCAGGTCAAAGGGGACGCTGAAAAAGCCCTGGCCCGGTCTGCTGCGGTGGTTAAGGCGACATTCACAACACAAATGAACCATCAGGCTGCACTGGAGCCGGAAAACTGCCTGGCCTATTTCGAAGGCGACCAGTTAATAGTTATCGGCCGCAGCATTATGATACACGGCCACGCAGGCATGATAAGCGAAGCTATTGGCTGGAAGAATGTACGTGTTAAAGAGCCTTTTGTGGGCGGCCATTTCGGCATTGCGCTGACTATCAGTACTCTGGGCATTCCCGCTGCAGCCGCTATCCATTTTAAACAGGCTGTGCGCTACCAACCCAGCCTGGCTGAATCCATGCTGGTTACCTCCAAGAGGCATCCATTCACGATGAAGGTTAAACTTGGCGCGGATGCTCAGGGACGCCTGACCGCTTATACCAACGAATTTGTTATTGATAAAGGGGCTTACTTCCTGTCAGGCCCGGTAATTCCAATTCGCGGCCTTCAGATGCTGTCAGGCTCGTATAATATACCTGATGTCTATGCCAAGGCCTCACTTTCTTATACCAATAATGCCAGCGGTGGAGCTGCCCGGGGGGCTGGACCGCCCCAGGTGGCGGTAGCACTGGAATGCGCTATGGATATGATGGCGGAAAAACTCAATATCGACCCTCTGGAGTTCCGCAAGATGAACTCTTTGAAAGTGGGGGAAACCCTGTCTGTCGGAAAGGTGGCCGAACAGTGGCCTTTCCCTGAGCTTTGTGACGCAATCCGGCCGGCTTACGAGAAGGCCAAGAAAGAAGCCGCTGCTCAAAAGCAGGGCGTTATCAAACGCGGCGTAGGGATAGCGGCCTATTCTTTCGGGGTTGCTGAATGGGGAGACAACGCCCAGGTGTCTGTTGAAGTGGATAAGGATGGCGGTGTAACCATTTATGGAGCGGTGGCTGATCCGGGAGAAGGCAACGAGAGCATGTTAAAGCAGATTGCCGCCACAATGCTGGAACTGCCGCTGAACAAAGTGCGTATATACACCCGCGATATGGACAAGACCACGCATACCGGCGCTGCGGGCGGGAGCCGCATTACCTATATGTGCGGTGGAGCGCTGGTGAATGCCGTTGAACAGTTGCGAAAGGCCTTGAAAGAAAGCGGGGCGGAGACTCTGGAGGCATACCTGTCTACCAGCAAGCCCACGCGCTTTGACGGTGTATTAACCATTCCGGGCAGTGGCAACCTCGATCCGAAGACCGGACAGGGCGCCGCCTACGATTCTGAGGCACATAATATCCAGATGGCCGAGGTCGAGGTCAACACCGAGACCGGCGAGGTCAAGGTTGTCAAGATGACCTCAGCGATTGATTGCGGCAACGTCATCCACCCGCAAAACTTTGAAGGCCAGAATGAGGGTGGTATGGACCAGGGAGTCGGCTGGGCGCTGCGCGAAGAATATGTCCACGGCAAGACCAAGGACTGGATCTCCTTTAAGTTTCCCACTGCCGAGAATGCCTTTGAGGTGGAGTACATTATACGCGAGACTCCCCGCCTGCGCGGTCCCCTGGGTATGACAGGAGTCGGTGAGATGACTATGACTTCAACCGCTCCTGCGGTAATCAACGCCATCAAAGACGCCTGCGGCGTCTGGATCTATGATTTACCCGCTACGCCGGATAAAGTCAAAGCGGCTTTAGCTTCCTCAAAATAGACCGATCTTATAAAAAACAGCAGGCCTTGTTCAAGGCCTGCTGTTTCCTTATTAGACGCAAGTATGTATAATCCCTGATAGAAGGCAATCATCCGAATGGACGAATTTGTTACAAAATACTACCGCAGACTGCTCAGAACCGGATTCGAGTACGCCGGTGAAATTGAAAACCATGACATCTTTTTAGATACGGTAGGCGAGAGGATCCGTATTTGCGGCCACAATACGAATAACTTCATGCACATCTATATCAAACTTGCGGGGTGGAAGATTGACGAGATCAAATACCTCTGTACCTGCGATCCTACGGCTAATGTGGCAATAGAAATATTCTGCAGGCTGGTCAAGGGCAAGACGCTGAAAGAAGCTGCCGAGATCACCCCGGACTCTTTTTCCCGCGACCTGGGAAGCACCGAAGAGGAATTCCTGAAAAGGGCCGAGGGAATTATTGAACTGTTTCATAAAGGCCTGAAGCAGTACCGTGACAAGCAGGCAAATCCCGGGTAAGAAGCGGAGGTCACACCTGAGACAGAAAAATTAGCAACTGGTGTTACTGGTTGGGGGGTGGTAGGCGGCTGTTGCAGGGAGAATGAAGGTACCAGACTGCATAAAAAGTTTATTGATTAATTAATCCCAAAGCGAATACAATAGTAGGGACGAGTCATCTGAGCGCCCTTTATAACGATAAAAACCAATGACTCTCTTCTGTCTCCTCAGCGTTGGTTTCACAGGAGACCTGATTATGAAGATGTTGCCTGACGGGAGGCATTTCAGGGAAGTCTGTCCGTGATTGTATTAATGGAGGACTGATGCGAAATGGCGGCTTTTCCCAACCTGGACCCCAATAACCTGGTTATATTCTATATCGTAGTTACTGAGAAAAGTCTGACATCCGCTGCAGAGAAGCTGTTCCTTACTCAGCCGGCGGTCACTTACCGGTTGAAGTGCCTGGAAGAATACACCCGGGTTAAATTACTGGATATCAAGAAGCATCAGGTGCGGCTTACTCCTTCCGGTGAAGAGGTATTCAAATATGCTCGCGAAATATATCAACAACTGGTAAGCGCTGACCGGTTCATTTCATCGATAAGAGAGTCCAATCTAAGGGTCGGCATAGCCGGCAACTACAGCACTATCGTGAGCCCGGTATTGA
>CAZELW010000157.1:0-3945 GCA_964513135.1 uncultured Dehalococcoidales bacterium | reverse complement strand
ACGAGATAATGAGCGGTGACTGGAGTTCAGAGGTGTGCTCTTCCGATCTCCAGACACGCAACCCGGACAGCTGGGAAGGTTTTTACTGGGGTTCCAAGCACGTCTGGGGCATGGAGCCGGTAGGGCAGATGGGACCATGCGAAAACGTTATGCTGGATATTGCTGAAAATACCCAGCTTCTTTTATTCTGGGGCGCTGATCCGGAAACTACTCCCTGGGCTTTCAACGGTCAGATGGCCAGCCGGTTATGTTATTGGTGGGCGGAACTGGGCATCAAGCAGGTCTATATCTGCCCGGATGTCAACTACGGCTGCGCCATCCACGCTGATAAGTGGATTCCTATCCTGCCCAATACCGACGCCGCCATGCGTCTGGCCATCGCTTACGTCTGGATTCAGGAAGGACTGTATGATAAGGAATATGTTGCCAAACATACCTACGGCTTTGATAAATTCGTCGAATATGTAACAGGTAAAGAAGACGGCATTCCCAAGACCCCGGAATGGGCATCCCAAAAATGCGGTGTCCCGGAATGGACTATTAAAGCCCTGGCACGGGACTGGGCATCCAAACGGACCACCCTGCCGCACAGCAATGGCGGTCCCGGCATCCGGGGCGCTTTCTCCACTGAGACAGGCCGACTGGAGGTCTTGCTCCTGGCCATGCGGGGATTGGGCAAACCGGGCGTTCATCAGATCAAAATGTTTGAATGGCAGATTCATGACAGAATGCCTATGCCACGCTGGTCGATGCGGCCGGACCTGAGTTCGACAACCCGGGGAGAGATCGTTTCCTTAGTCTGGGATACCAGAACCGGAGTGCCGCACATGTCCATGGGGACTGGTTTAAAACCGGGCACGATCTACCCCAAACAATTCATTCCCAAGAACCTCATTCCGGATGCGATTCTGAACCCACCGATAAGCTGGTACGGCACGACCCTGCTGAATGCCGATGTGGAAGACCAGTTCGTAAAGTATACCTACCCGGCAGAGGGCTGTTCGGAGGTACACATGATCTGGACAGATACCCCCTGCTGGATCACCTGCTGGAATGATACCAATACCTATATCAAGGCGTTAAGGAGTCCCAAGATAGAGTTTATCCTGGCCCAGCATCCCTGGATGGAGAACGACTGCACCTTTGCCGATATCGTTCTGCCGGTAAATACCAAATTTGAGCTGGAGGACATTTTAGCTGACCTCGGCAACGGTCAGTTCGGCATATTGATGCACCAGGAAAAATGCATCCCGCCGGTCGGCGAGGCTAAAAGCGATTGGGAGATCTGCTGTCTCATCGCCGAGAAATTCGGCTTGCTGAAAGAATTCAGCGAAGGCCGGACTGTGAAAGATTGGATCAGGTTCGGATTTGAAAACTCCGGCGTCCAGAAATTGATCAGCTTCGAAGAATGGGATCAAAAGAAATATTTTGTTATTCCTACCGATCCGGATTGGAAAAAATATCCGCGCGGACTGATTAACTTTTATGAAGACCCGGAGAATAATCCTTTAAAAACCCCCTCGGGCAAAGTTGAGTTTTACTCTCAGAACCTGGCCAAACATTTCCCGGATGATATGGAGAGACCGCCGGTTCCCCACTGGGTAGAGAGAAGCGATGAGCATGACGACCGGCTTTCCAGTGAGCGAGCCAAAAAATATCCCCTGCTTTTGATGTCCAACCACGGCCGGTGGAGAGTGCATGCCCAGTGCGATGATATTTCCTGGACACGGGAAGCACCGACATGCAAGATCAAGGGCCCGGACGGCTATTACTATGAGCCGCTGTGGATCCACCCCAGAGATGCCGGACACCGCAAAATCAATAACGGCGATATAATCCAGGTGTTTAATGAGAGGGGCGCAGTCCTGGGCGGCGCTTACGTGACAGAGAGAATCATGCCCGGAGTGGTCTACATGGACCACGGAGCCAGATACGATCCGATCGTTCCCGGGGAACTGGACCGGGGCGGGGCCATCAATACCATCACACCTCATTACACCACATCGAAAAATGCGACCGGAATGGTATGCAGCGGCTTCCTGGTCGAGGTTGCCATGGCCAATCTGGAAGGGCTGCGCAGGAAATATCCGGGAGCTTTTAAAAGGCCTTACAAAGCAGGAGCCGGGCTGCGTTTAGAACGATATGTTAAAAGCCCCTAGCTCTCAGCCATTATTACAAAGACCGGATTGCGACCCTGGAGGACGATTTTTTCAGCCACGCTGCCGAAAACCAGGTGTTTAAAACCGGAATGGCCGTGGCTGGTCATGACGATAAGCTGAAAATGGTTTTGCCCGGTGTACTTGATAAGTTCTTCGGCAGGACTGCCAACCAGGACTTCTGTCCTGGTATTGACTCCGGCCGCAGCCATTCTGGCCGCTACCTTCTCCAGATACCTGCGGCTTTCCTCAACAGCCCGGGAAATCTCACGCCTCACATACTCATCGTAGTTTAAAGGTGCAGCAGGAGGATATCCGGGATTGGTATAATAAACCAGCTCATAAAAGACTTCCGGATCACAAACATTTAAAAGCAGGACCTCGACTGCCTCCAGCCCCCTTTGCTTGGCTAAGGCTTCAGCATGAGGCAAAGCGGCTTCCGCTAATGGAGAGCGGTCCAGAGGGACCAGAATTGTACGCCGGGGCCATTCGTCATAGATTGTTTCTCGCGGTATTCTACCGCGGACCAGCCAGACAGGAACTTTCGAGGCATGCAGCACTTTATAGGCGACGCTTCCGAGAGCCCAGGGTTTGATTCCCGAGCGCCCACGCGTCGCCATTAAAATAATATCCATCTTATTTTCTTCCGCAAATTTCAAGATTTCCTCGGCCGGATTGCCCACCACCACCCTGCCGACAGCCCCGATGGTCTTGATGTTTGCCGGCGCCCCGATTTGCGTGCGAATTTCACCAATCCGGCTCCAGACCATTTCAGTCTTTTGATCCAGATATGCCTGACGCACCGGCACCAGCTCAGCTTCATTGGGCGGGCATACATTGAGGAAGAACAGGTCCAGGTCCAATCTGCCTGCCAACTCTTCAGCATAAGGGAATACTTCTTCCGCTAATTCGGACCCATCCAACGGTACCAGCATATTCCTGTACATCTTATACACCCCGCTCCGGATATTTTTTTATTTATCCCTGTTGGTAGAGTGACGCTTTCTTCAATGGTCCTGAAATAGATGATGCTAATATTTTGGATCAGACGGACTAACTGACAAGCCGGCTATCGCTAAGGCGACAGCTACCCCTGCTTAAATTGTACAATTAAAAATGAAAATAATATTTCCTGGGGTAGTTATTTGTGGTGTGGCTGGCCTGCCGGCCTACTGGCCGCTCGTGACCGGCTGGCCGGTCTTTTCGATTTCTGCCGGGACCTCTGCTCTTTTCTTAATGAAAAGGAACAGAGGCAAAGAGACCGCCACCAGCGCCGCCCAGAAGAAAAACGGCGCACCCGGGCCCAGGCTTTCCAGAGAATTTCCCAGCGGAGGGGCCGCAAAGCCACCGATCATGCCGATAGAGGTGACCAGTCCCATGGCGGTGCCGCCATAAGAATTGCCAACCCCCTTTGTCTCATACAGGACGACGGTGGTCAGCGGCAAAGCAGCGCTCCTGAAAAAAGCGGAGAAAATAATCACTGCCCAGACACTTCCACCGTCTGTCAGGGGTATCAGAGCCAGGTTTAAGACCATTACAATCATCGAAAAGAAAAACATGGCTCTGTGTGCTTTTAATCTGTTGGCCAGGAAAATCATAGAAACAATGCCCACGAGGGAAGCGGCATTGAAGGCAGTAAAAGCGCCGTCAGCCCCAGCAGGAGACCATCCGATATTGCGCAAATAAGTGGGAAGATATCCCAGGAACCCGTTATTGGCGCCCCAAAAAGCCAGAGAGATGATCCAGATCGGAAGAGCGTCGTGTAGGGAAAGAGTGTAGGATAGGGTGT
>CAZELW010000156.1:0-3988 GCA_964513135.1 uncultured Dehalococcoidales bacterium | reverse complement strand
GTAGTTATCGGCAGCCGTGCGGTAGTGCTGGGGGCAATCACCATAGAAGATGACGTCAAGATCGGTTCCGGATCGGTGGTAATCAAACCGGTACCGGAAGGCAAGACTGTAGTAGGCATTCCCGGTCGGGTGGTGGATAATGGCCATACGACCCTGGACCTGGAACACGGCAAGCTGCCAGATCCCGTCGCTCAGGCTATCCGCCTTATCATGACCGAGCAAGCCAACGTAGAGGAACGACTAAAGAAGCTGGAAGAGAAAGCGGGGATCTCTGCCCTGGCAGGTATCATGGACTGCGCCAGGATGAAAATGGAAAAACAATTCAGCGATAATGAAAAGCAGTTCAACGACGGAGAGGGCATATAAGGGATAGGCCAAATGTCTAACAGATATTCCCGGCAAACCATTTTCCCGGCCATTGGTCCGGAAGGGCAAAAAAAACTCGGTCAAAGCTATGCCGTAGTGATTGGCTGCGGAGCGTTGGGGTCGGTGATATCCTCAGGACTGGTGCGGGCTGGCATCGGCAAGACCAGGATCATTGACCGCGACTTCATCGAATACCATAACTTGCAGCGGCAAATCCTCTTCGATGAGGAGGATGTCAAAGATAATCTCCCCAAGGCTATTGCGGCCGAAAGGTATCTCCGAAAAGTCAATTCAGAGGTAGAAATCGAAGGGATAGTCTCCGATGTCAACTATACCAATATAGAACGATTGGTCCAGGGCGCTGATATAATTATGGACGCCCTGGATAACTTCGAGACCCGGCTCCTCATCAATGATGCGGCTTTAAAACTGGGCATTCCCTGGGTCTATGGCGGTGCTATCGGCTCCTCCGGTATGACTATGAATATCATTCCTGGAGAGACCGCCTGTTACCGGTGTTTTCTCCCGGGTGAAAACCCGGGGGGCAGGGTATTTACCTGCGATACTGCCGGCGTCTTGAACCCGGCGCCCTGGATAGTCGCTTCGCTTCAGGTAGCCGAGGCGTTGAAAATCCTGGTGGGATCTCAGGAGGTCAACCGCGACCTGATTCTCATTGATATCTGGCACAGCGACTTCCAGAAGCTAAAAATAGTCCGGGCGGACAACTGCCCGGCCTGCCGGCAGGGACGATATGAGTTCCTGGATGGCAAATTCGGCACCAGGACCACCTCGCTCTGCGGACAAAATGCTGTTCAGGTGCTGAGCTCAAGCCCTGTTAATTTCTCTTTAGCTGAACTGGCAAAACGGTTGCAGCCGCTGGGTGAAGTGAAATACAATAACTTTATGCTGCAATTTAAAGTAGATTCCCAGGAAATGATGATCTTTCCGGATGGCAGGGCTATAATCAAGAATACCAACGACGAGACTTTTGCCAGAGGGCTCTATTCTAAATATATTGGAGCCTGACCGTTATGATATATCTGGATAATGCCGCTACTTCCTGGCCCAAGCCGGAGATCGTTTACCAGGCCATGGAGAAATTCCTCCGGGAAAAAGGAGGCAACCCCGGTCACGGCAGCCATAGTCTGGCCACGGCTGCCAAGCAGGCCATCGAAGAAGTCCGGACTTTAGTTGCCCGCTTTATCAATGCGCCGGCCAGGGAAAGAGTTATTTTCACTCTGAACTGTACCGAGTCAATCAACATCGGAATAAAAGGTCTGTTGAAGCCGGGCGACCATGTTATTACCAGCAGTCTGGAACACAATGCAGTGGTGCGTCCTCTCTGGAAACTGGAACGCCAGGGAGTCAGGGTCACGCGGGTACCGGTTTCTCCCCTGACTGGAGTTACTTCCGCAGCCGATATCGAAGCTGCCATTACCGAAAAAACCAGGATGATCGCGATGATCCATGTCTCCAATGTCAACGGCGTCATCCAGCCCGTTGCGGAATATGGGCGAATCGCCCGGAAACATCGCCTGGTGTTGCTGGTGGACGCCGCTCAAAGCGCCGGTCATCTTCCCATTGATGTACAGGCGCAAAATATTGATCTGCTTGCTTTCTCTGCTCATAAAGGTCCGCTGGGCCCTCCTGGAGTGGGTGTATTATATATCAGCCCGAAGGTAAAACCCGACTCTTTAAAGGAAGGCGGTACAGGCTCGAACTCGGAATATGAGGACCAACCGGAGATTCTGCCGGATAAACATGAATCCGGAACGCTGAACGGCGTGGGGATCGCCGGTCTGGGAGCGGGACTGCAATTTCTATTAAGCGAGGGCCAGGATAAGGTCCACTCCCATGAGCAGGCATTGATAAAGGCTTTGATTGAAGGTCTGAAAAAGATACCTGGAGTGACTTTGTACACGGCCCCTGAGGGAGCCCCGCAGTCGCCTGTGTTTTCTTTCAATATAGAGGGTTATCAGCCGTCTGAAGTCGGCGCAGTTCTCGATCATGCGTTTGATATCAAGGTGAGGACCGGACTCCACTGTGCTCCGGAAGCTCACCGGACCATCGGCACCATTCCACCCGGCTGGAAACGGGATATTTCTTATTCGGAAAAATCCGGGGATTTATCCAGGGAGAACTCTCCGGGCCAGTCTGGGGCAGTGCGTATCAGCCCCGGCTATTTTAATACCCCTGAAGAGATCGAACAAGCCCTGGGGGCAGTCCGGCAAATCGCGGAGTCGAGACTAAAGTAGCAGGTAAAGGAAAGGTTACGCAAGCTGTGGATAGTAATACCAGAATTTTAGCTCTGATGAGCGGCGGTGTGGATTCCTCCGTGGCAGCCGCTCTGGTCCGGGAGCGGAGCAGTCAGGTTACCGGCGTTACCATGAAGATATGGGCCGGACCGCCCTCAACAGACAAAATTCCCCATCATGGTTGTTATGGGCCGGAGGAGGAAGCTGATATCGAAGATGCTCGCCGGGTGGCGGAAAAGCTGGGGATCCCTTTCCATGTGATCGATCTTACCCGAGAGTACCAGAGAGTTGTACTCGACTACTTCAGCCAGGAATATTCCTGCGGAAGAACGCCGAATCCATGTGTGCGGTGCAATTACCGGATTAAATTCGGAGCGCTAATTGAGAAAGCCCGTGAATTCGGCCTGGAATTTGATTATATCGCCAGCGGGCACTATGCCAGGGTGGAGTATGATGCTGATGATCAGCGCTATTTACTGAAAAAAGCCATCGACCGGTCTAAAGATCAGTCTTATTTTCTCGCTTTTCTCTCCCAAAAGCAGCTCAGCCAGCTCTTTTTACCTCTGGGCGACTTGAAAAAGGAGGAAGTACGGCAGATCGCTGCCCGCCTGGGACTGGCAGTAGCGGATAAACCGGACAGCCAGAATTTCATCTCCGGCAATTACTCCGCAGTGATACAATCCGGCTCCGGCCCGGGCAAAATTATCGACAAGGAAGGGAAGGTGCTCGGTCAACACCAGGGCATCCAGAACTATACCATCGGACAGCGCAGGGGTTTGTCCATATCTTCTGCCAGTCCGCTGTATGTAATCGAAATAGATCCCGTCCGGAATACTATCATCGTGGGTGATAAAAAGGACATTTACAGGCAGGAATTCATCGCTTCCGGCATGAACTGGATCGCTGTACCCAACTTGGCCGCGCCGACTGAACTGAACGTTAAAATCCGTTCATCTCACAAAGAAGCTGAAGCCCGGATTGTCCCTGTAGATGCAGATAGAGTACAGGTCAAATTCCAGGAACCTCAACTTGCCATTACCCCTGGCCAGACGGCGGTGTTTTACCGTGGAGATGTGGTGATCGGAGGAGGGATTATTGAGAAACTCCCCCCATCTGAAACATTATAGACGGATATCCTGACCGTTAAGCGTAGCCTGGTCTCACTTCAGGAAACAGGGTCTTTGAAATCTCACACTTTAGAGTGATGGCTTCCCATCGCCCTGTTTGCGGTATTATTCTAAATATTGCTTGAACTTGAATAAAGCGTATCTCTCTTAGCGGCCACCATGGGAGTGCTCTCCACCCTTTCTGGCGCCGGCTATCTGTCGCTCTTTACTCTCAGGTGTGAAATGCTTTTCTGTTCCGGC
>CAZELW010000155.1:0-4051 GCA_964513135.1 uncultured Dehalococcoidales bacterium | reverse complement strand
ATTCCAGGGTCATTGTCGCCGGAGGCAGCGAGGCGCCCATTAATGCGATAGGGATCGCCGGTTTCTGCGCCTGCAAAGCCCTTTCGGAAAGGAATGATTCGCCCCAGGAAGCCTCTCGTCCTTTCGATGCCGAGCGGGACGGTTTTGTCATCGGTGAAGGAGCGGCAGCCCTGGTACTCGAAGACCTGGATTTCGCCCGTGATCGCGGAGCAACCATTTTAGCCGAAGTTGCAGCTTACGGCGCCAGCGGCGATGCTTTTCATATGACCCAGCCCGCTGAGGACGGCGAAGGGGCGGTTAGAGCAATGCAGTCCGCCCTGCAGAAGGCTGGATGGCAGCCTGAGGAAGTAGACTATATTAATGCCCATGGCACATCAACACCATTAAATGATAAAATGGAAACAACGGCGATAAAAACTGTTTTTGGTAAGCATGCCTACAACCTTGCGGTAAGTTCTACCAAGTCCATGACCGGTCATTTGCTGGGCGGAGCCGGAGCTCTCGAAGCGGCTATCTGTGTTTTAATCTTGCAGTATGGTATAATACCGCCAACTATCAACTTAAAGCACCCTGACCCTGAGTGTGACCTGGACTATGTACCGAACACGGCTCGCAAGGCCGCCGTTAACAAGATAATCACCAATTCATTTGGCTTCGGAGGACATAACTCAGTATTGGCTTTTAAGCGATATCTAGAAAGGTAAGAGTTGAACCACAGCCGCTGGAATCTGTTGCCGCCGGCACCAAAAGAATATTTAGCTAAGGCTACGAGTTCATCTGCTCTCATAGCTCAGCTGCTCTACAACCGTGGATTGGCTGACCCATCCGAGGTGGAACTTTTTTTGGCTGGCGATGAGCGCCTTTCACATGACCCGATGCTTCTGCCGGATATGCAAACCGCTACTTCCCGGATTTACAGGGCTCTGCTGTCTGGTGAAAAGATCACCGTCTACGGCGATTTTGATGTCGACGGCGTCACGAGCGCCGCTCTGATGGTTCAAGGGCTGGCTTCTCTGGGCGGAATCGTAATCCCTTATATTCCCCACCGCATTTCCGAGGGCCACGGACTCAGGCAAGCCGCCATCAAAGAGTTACACGAACAGGGTGTCACCCTGATCATAACCGTAGATTGCGGTATCACCGATATCGAAGAGGTAAAATACGCCAATAAGCTGGGGATTACGGTAATAATCACTGACCATCATACCCCTCCCCCAATCCTTCCCGAAGCTTTTGCGATCGTAAATCCCAAACTGCCCGGATCAAAATACCCTTTCAACGAGCTGGCAGGAGTCGGTGTAGCATACAAAGTGATGCAGTCGCTCATGAGCAGTCTGGGCAGAGAAGAGCACATGGATGCCCAAATGGACCTGGTGGCAGTCGGTACGGTAGCTGATATGGTTCCCCTGGTGGGCGAAAACCGTTATCTGGTCAAACGTGGTCTGCTAACTCTCAATGGAGCTCCTCGACTGGGCATCAGAGAGATTATCAACCGGGCCGGATTGACCATAGGCAATCTAGATGCAGATAGCATTACCTGGTGTTTGTCCCCCTGGCTGAACGCTTCCGGGAGACTGGAGCATGCGATCGCCAGCTATAAGCTCCTGACGACCAACTCGCTCAAAGAAGCCCGCGAACTGGCGGCGCTGCTCGGACAACAGAATGTCGAACGGCAGAGATTGACCAATAAGGCTATGACCGAAGCCAGGGCGCAGATATCCGCCCAGGGACTGGCACCCCTTATAATGCTCTGTAACAAGGATTTTCCGTTAGGTATCGCCGGGCCGGTCGCCGGAAAGATTGCCGAAGAATATTACCGGCCTGTGATAATTCTAAATATGGATGACAAAACTGCCAGCGGAAGCTGCCGGAGCATTCCTGAATTTAATATCATTAACGCCCTGAATCAATGCAGCGGACTGTTGGGACGTTTTGGAGGCCATGCCCAGGCAGCCGGATTCACTATGCCTTCCAGGAATGTCGCCCAACTGCAAAAATTACTTATAGATATAGCCGCTAACCAGTTGAAGGAAATAGACCTGAGGCCTCGAATTAATATCGATGTCGAAGTCTCACTTCCTGAGCTCGGCGGAGATACTCATCGGGAGATACAGAAACTGGCCCCGTTTGGTAAAGGCAACCCGCCTCCGATATTTGTCAGCCGGGCAGTCCAGGTAACCAGTTGCCGCACCATGGGAGCGGATCAACAGCACCTGCGATTAAAGCTGAAACAGCAGGGAAGCGTTTGGGAGGCTGTAGCCTTCAAGCAAGGCGATTCCCTGGGTGATGTCGCGGAAGCCCTGGACATAGTCTATAACCTGGAAATCGACCGCTGGAACGGCGCTGACAGCCTCCGGCTCAATATCCTCAGTTTTACTCCTAACTCCTGCGTCGTAAATTAGTCCTTCCTGTACCTGTACATCCTCAGCTCACTTTTGCTATCATTATGATGTGATACGCATGACCTGCCTGTTCTGGCCCGGAGAAATTGAAAAGCGACCGGTTTTTAAGGTAAGTAAAGAATGAATGCAATTCTATTGACCATCCTGGCCCTGGTATTATGTTACCTTATTGGCGCATTTCCTCCCGCTTTTATCATCGGCAAAGCTCGCAAAGGGGTCGATATCCGCAAGGTGGGCAGTCACAACATGGGCGCCATGAACACCTTCTACAGTGTGGGGTTCTGGTGGGGAATGCTGGTTCTTTTTCTGGATATTGGTAAAGGGGCTGCGGCAGCCGCTGTAGCCTGGTGGGTGACAAAATCGATAGGCCTTGAATACGCCACTTATATGCAGCTTGCCGGAGGAGTGGCCGCCGTCATCGGCCATAATTTTCCTATATTCCTTAAGTTCAAGGGAGGGAAAGGCGGAGCCACCTGTATCGGCATTCTGGTTTATATCATGCCCTGGGGGATCCCGGCTTATTTAGGGCTTTTCTTGCTCGCTCTCCTGATAACCCGCTTCCCCACTCTAAGCTATAGTGTGGCTTTCCTCTGCTTTCCATTCCTGGCAGCTTTTGTCTACCATAATATAGCCTATATCATCTTCTCAATTCTTATTCTGGCCATTCCTTTGATCCGCTATATTCCCCGCATCTCTGAAATGAAAAAAGGGGCTGGCAGCGGCGGATGGAAGCACGTTGCCATGCGGAGAAACCTGAAGGACCGACTATAACAGGGGCTATTCTTTCAGTTTTTCCAGTATTTCTGCGGAGTCCCGTCCCAGACCGGGGCAAATAGTCTCGAAAAGCCCTTTTTCTTTGGCTTTCTCGTAGCCGCCCGGTACACTGGCGTCCATTCCCAGCAGGTCCTTGCAGTCAGTGGAGCCGTGCAAAGCGATGAATTGTCTGTTGAATTCGGCAATTAACCGGTGTATCTGGTCTCTCATCTCCTGGGCGTTGTCCGGCGTCGGATGCTGCCTGAGGCCGAGTACCATATAAGCCCCGGTAATGACTCCGCAGGTCTTGCCGGAGCACATCCCGCCCCCGAAGCCCCCAGCCAGCCTCATCGCCAGGCCCTCATCCAGTCCCAGATCTCTGCAAAATGTAGTCAATATCGCCTGGCAGCAGTTCATTTTGTACTCCGCCAGCTTTTTATAAACGATATCGCCTTTCTTCATCCCTCACCCCCTGTTTTGCGCGGCAGGACCGCTAATCACAATCCACCGGTCGTTGTCGATTGTTAAATACAATTTACCTGCAGGATACCGTAAAGTCAAGATATTTTGACTCTTCACAGGCAGCCGGGTACAATAGCATTTAGTTTAAAGGCAGCAACTTGAAGGAGAAAGCATGGAACGGCTCTGGGCGCCCTGGCGCGTGCAGTATATCAGGGAAAAAACCCCGGACGGATGCATTTTTTGTGACAAACCCCGGGAAAACCGGGACGAGGAGAATTTAATTCTCTACCGGGGAGATAAGAATTTTGTGATTATGAATGCTTATCCTTATAACCCCGGACACCTGATGGTTGTCCCGTACCGGCACATCGGCAAGCTGGAAGATATGACGGATGAGGAACGGAACGACCATTATAAAACAGTCAGTATGGCTT
>CAZELW010000154.1:0-4070 GCA_964513135.1 uncultured Dehalococcoidales bacterium | reverse complement strand
ACACCCTATCCTACACTCTTTCCCTACACGACGCTCTTCCGATCTAAGCCCGATTTTTTCGAGTTCTTCGACCAGAAATTGCCTGGCTTCCTGTATCCGCTTCCGGCAAGCTTCCAGATAGTCCACGGAATTCAAGGCATGAATTCCGGCCTGCTGTGCCACAGAGCTGACATTCCAGGGAGGTTTAACTTTCCGGAGAGTCGATATCACCTGCCTGGGTGCGACCAGATAACCGAGGCGCAGGCCGGCCAGTGCGTAATCTTTGGTCATGGATCTGATGACGATCAGGTTATTTTGCTCGACCAGGCCCAGGGCTGACCAACCTTCAGAGACGAAGGATGCATAAGCCTCGTCCATAATAATCAGGCTGTCTCTGGCAATATCAAGGATCTCTCGAAATTCCTTTTCCGGCAAATATCCGCCGGTAGGATTGTTGGGATTGCACAGAAATATCCCTTTAGGCCGATATCGGCGGACCAGCGCCTCTGTCTCCACCACATCCAGCCGGAAGTCGGTTTCTTCCTTCATTTGCTGCTTTATCACTCTGGCCCCGACCAGGCGGCTGGATATTTCATATTCACCATAGGTAGGCTGCGGAATCAGGACCGTGTCAGAAGGACCGAAATAGACTGCCGCCGTCATTCTGATAAGCTCGGTAGAGCCGCTGCCTATCAGGAGATTATCCGGGGAAATATTCAACTTCTTCGACAGGGCCTTGCGGAACTCGGTGGATTCCGAATCCGGATAACAGTCGATAGAGGCCTTGCTTAAGGCCTTTTCGATGCCGGGCGGTGGACCGAAGGGATTGGTGCTGACGCTGAAATCGATGATGCTTTCCGGATTAATCCCCAGCTTTTCCAGCTCGGCGTAGTTTATGCCGCCGTGGCTGGCAGCGACCAGCCCCTCAATACCGGGCTTAGGCCAGACCATAGAATATCCCTCCGGCCAAAAGCACTATCAGGCCCCAGATGAAAGCGGCTGTCAGGGTGATTTTTAGCGAGCCGTCGATAGAAGCAATCACCAGGGGGTCGCGGTTATCACCCAGTTTATAATGGCCGACTTTCTCCAGTTGAACTCCCAGAGCACCGGCCATAGCGCTCATCGTCCATCCCGCATTGGGGCTTTCGGTCTTTTTCCGGTCGCGAAGCATAATGCGCCAGGCTGAAGAGGCACTTCGCCGGGATATCCCGGCGGCCGCTACCAGGAGCAGCGCGGCGATGCGTGCGGGAATATAGTTGACCACGGTATCCAGTCGAGCGGCAAATTTCCCCAGGTATTCATATTCACCGTGATAACCTATCATCGCGTCCAGCGTATTAATAACGCGGTAGGCTATTGCTCCGGGAATACCCAACAGCAGGTAATAGAAAAGCGGAGCGAAAAAACTATCGCAGCTATTTTCAGCAACCGATTCCACCGTGGCCGATATCATCAGGCTTTTATCCAGCGCACCGGTGTTCCGCGCCACCAGTGCCCTGAGCTCGAAGCGGGCTTCCGGCTGCTTATCTTCCTCCAGGAGATTTCTGATTCGTAAAGCAGCCTGTCTCAATTCCTTTAAGGAAAAACAGGTCTTCAGTATCAAAGCGGATACTATTATGTAAACTATAAAATTGAAGCTCTTCAAATAAAGCAGGGCAAAATAGACCGGAGTGACAAAGAGGGCGCAGGTGAGGACGACCGTTCCCAGCCCAATAAGAAACTGAAGTACTGGGGAACGGTCTACCCCGGTCTTTACTAAAAATGCAGATACTTTCCCCATCCAGACCACAGGATGAATGGCATTGGGCGGCTCACCCAGTATCAGGTCGACAACCATAGCCAATATGAGGATATATACAGCTTCCATATTGTCTGTTCCTTATAATAGCATCCATCTGTCCGGGTGCTCAGGACACCCGGTAGTCCCCGGTGGATAAGTCTGGTCCAGCATTAAACTGCTTCACCAGTGCTGCACCAGACCGGTAGAATAGTCGTTTTTCCAATACCGCCGGTAGTTCTGGCTGTCGCTGTGGCTCTTTTCATGTGGAAACCGGACTAAAACTCAATCCCTGGCCGGGCCGGGACGCCCTGCCGGAAATGGTGCTTGATTTCTTTCATCTCGGTAACCGTATCGGCATACTCGACCAATTTTTCGGGGACCGCCCTCCCGGTGATCACAACATGCAGTTTCTCCGGGCGCTGCCTGAGAGCTTCGATCACTTCATCGACGGTCAACCAGCCGAACTGGAGTGGGTAGCTGAGCTCGTCCAGGATTACCATGTCGTAGTCACCAGAGTTGATCTTCTCTCTGGCCAGGTCCCATAACTCCCTGCTCATCTTCCTGCTCTTTTCCAGGTCTTTTGTTACGCCCGGACGGACAAAGCCCGCCCCGCCGGCCAGTATCTCGACCCCGATGCGGCGGGCGGCCTGGTGCTCACCAAAATTGGCTTTTTTATTCTTAATGAACTGCAACATGATCACTTTCATGTCATGGCCCCAGGCGCGTAACAGCAGCCCAAAAGCCGCCGTGGTCTTGCCCTTGCCCTCGCCGGTGTTGATAATCACCAGCCCCCGGGTACGACTGGCCTTGATATGCTCTTCTGAGACCGGTTCGCCCACTGTATTTCCTCTTCCAGATCTTATTTGGTACAGCAGCCGCGAGGGTTGGCTGTCAGGCGCTGTAAGCATAATATTATATCAAGTCCCGCCATAATGCTACTTTCTTATGGTTCAGGATTATTTCGCTTTTTCAAGACCATTCGGAACGTGATCTGGAATCCGGAGGAAACCTTTCATCCCATAATGACTTAAATCGTTATCCAGAGGGTTGTTTCAGGAAAAATGAAAAAAACCTGTCTTTATGGTTCCGGTTTTATTGAATCTATTCCCGTAATTAGCTATAATGTTTTTGCTAAGGATTTTTCCTGTTTTAGTGGTGGGTATAGTGCAGCGGTCTAACACGCCAGGTTGTGGCCCTGGAAATCGAGGGTTCAAGTCCCTCTACCCACCCCAGCTTTATACAAAGTAATATTATTACCTTAATTGGCCTCGAATTTTTACCTTTGTCTTTAATGCTCTAACTTTTAGCTTCAGTTTGCAAATCCTTTTGTAGGTAAAGTCTTCGTGTTACGTACAGGCAAACATCCCGCGTTGGTTCAATGTTAATATTGTGTAACCAATATGTCCCGAAAAGATGGTATTATATATTCTAAGAAATAATCCCTCATATTTGGCAGACCTGGAAAGACTTGCGTGGATGGAATATTGACAAATCACAAAGAATAAAAAAGCAATTAAAAGAGTAATAGGTATGGAATGGTTCCGCAATCACCTGAACTATACTGCGGTATTAATAACAATTTTCGCTTTTATAATAAGTTATCCGTTGTCAGATTTTATCACTAATTTTCTCCATGTCACCCCGTATGGTTTTAATGATCCTCCAATCATGCCTCCGGATGTTCCAGGCTCCAGTATATCATCTACCTATGGCTATTTAATAATAACTGCCATAATATGCATGTTCGGTTTCTCTTGGATATTGATTCAAAAACACCGTAGTTTGATATATCTTTCATTATTTGTCCCTTTTTTGATTTTTACTATTCCAACCCTTTTATCAAGTAGAATATTTATCATCGTTTTGCCAGTTTATATATTTCTTTTTCAGTTTCTTTCGGCTCTGGTTTGTGCAGCTGGGTGGATAACCATATTGGTGCTTAAAACAAAACCGAATTGTTAATTTTACATAGGAAATAAACCATTATTCTTCTAATGCCAATATCCAATGTACGCATGAAAAGGCAAACATACCGATATTTTTTCAAACATTCATAATTTAATCTCGAAATCCAGTAGAAAGCATCCGTTGTATCTCCGGAATCAACTCTTTCTTCTCGAATAAAAGTTCGGGAACTGTCAGCCAATGGACCCCAACTTCATTTAAAGTAATTATATTACCTCAGTTAACTTCGGATTTTTTACTGTGGTTTTTGGCGATCCCTGTTTTAGCTTCGGTTTATGGTAATTTAATTACCTTTTATGCTTACTGTTATCGTAAATTGTTTGTATAGATTATCGAAGCTGATTAC
>CAZELW010000153.1:0-4105 GCA_964513135.1 uncultured Dehalococcoidales bacterium | reverse complement strand
TCTTTAGCTTCTGGATGAACTGCGGGACCAATAATGCCGTCCGCTTTGGTGAAAAAATATTTATCGAACTGTCCCATCTTCAACTCTCCTTTTCAATCTTAAGATCAGAAAACTATCACGTTGCGCAGGGCTTCTCCTCTTTCGACCTCTTCGATGGCTTCATTGATCTTCTCCAGAGGGTAGCGGTGAGTGATCAATTCATCCAGCTTGAGCTTACCGGCCTTATACAGGTCTACCAGAAGTGGAATATCCCTCCGAAGATTGGTTGATCCCATAAATCCACCGGTTATCACTCTCTCCGGTCCGATGATATCAAAGGCTGACAGGGTAAATGGGTCTTTGGGAGATGGGAGCCCAATCAGGACGACAGTCCCGCGCTTGCGGGTCATCATTACGCTCTGCACGATGGCAGAAGAAAAGCCCACAGTAACGAATACATATTCCGCGCCCAGCCCGGAAGTCAGTTTATTTACCTCTTGCACTGGATCGCACTTCCTGGAGTTGATGGTGTGAGTAGCGCCGAATTTTTCCGCCGCCTGTAATTTGGCGTCATTGACGTCAATAGCAATAACCGGATAAGCACCGGAGTAAGCGGCCCCCTGTATCGCATTTAATCCGACGCCTCCCGCTCCGACTATCACAGCGCTGCTCAGAGCTTTCTCCTGTGCCCGGTTGACAACGGCGTTAAAACCGGTGATAACTCCACAGGATAAAAGGGCAGCCCGGTCCAGAGGCATATCTGGGGGTATCGGAACCAACTGAGATTGGTCGACAACCGCATATTCGGCAAAAGTAGCCGTCCTGAATACATGTTCTATATTTTCCCCTTTTTTGGTGTGCAGACGGCTTTCAGTCTGTAAAGGCCACTTATTGATACAAAGGTGAGGGAGCCCGATAATACAATAATGGCACTGCCCGCAAGAAGAGACCAGAGATACAACCACCGGGTCGCCGCGTTTAACTGATGCTACGCCTTCTCCAACCTGGTCCACGTATCCGGCCGACTCATGCCCGGCCACCACCGGAGGTTTGCCGAACAACTCTCCACGAATAACATGGATATCGCTGTGACAGACAGCCGTAGCCGCCACGCGGACTGTAACTTCTCCTTTTAGTGGAGGATCAAGATTGACTTCTTCTACAACCAGAGGCTTACCAAAGTCATAACAAACAGCTGCTTTCACTTTCCTCTCCCCTTATTTATATTTTTATATCAATTATGCTGAATTTAATTACACATTTTACAGGGATATTGATCAACATATAGGAAAAAGAGGGAAAAAAGCAAATCCCGGAAACTAAGTTTCCGGGATTTGCCCCTTCTTCTATTATCTATATCTCTACGAATATCTACTTACCGGTGAATTTGGGAGCCCTGCGGTTGTTCATGGATGTCAGGCCCTCGTTTACATCCTTGGTAAACATAACATCACCGGACACCGCTGCTTCGATAAACAGGGCTGTCCTCTGATCAGACTGCGCTCCGTAGTAGAATGCGGCCTTGGCAAACTTCTGGGTGATCCCAGGCCCCGCTGCCAGTTTTTTGGCTACCTCTTCAGCGGCTGCCTCTAATTTATCGGGCTCTACCACCTGGTTTACAATGCCCCAGTCCAGAGCTTTCTCCGGCGTTATGGGATCCGCCAGCAAGACAGCTTCCTTGGCGCGGGCCATGCCTACCTGGCGGCTTAACCTCTGAATGCCGCCCAGTCCGGGAGTGATCCCGATGGTCAGTTCAGGTAAGCGTAGCTGGGCTTTCTTGCTCATGATCCGGATATCGCAGGCCAGCACCATCTCCAGACCGCCTCCCATAGCTGCCCCATTGACTGCGGCCACTATCGGCTTGGCATAAGTCTCCAGCCGGGTATAAAGGTCCTGACCGGCTTCTGTAAATTGCATGACTGTTGCAACATCCTGTGAGGCAAAGGTGGAGACATCTGCACCGCCGCAGAAATTAGCCCCGGCTCCGGTGATCACTATACATCCGATATCTTTCCGCCCTTCCATTTCGGTTAGAGCTTTGTTGATCTCCAGTATGAAATCATAATTCAAGGCGTTCGCCCGGTTGGTACGGTTCAGGATCAGTTTGGCGACGCGGGTTTCGGGATTAATATCCAGTTTTACAAACTCATACTGGCCCGGACCGTAGGAGTAAAAACCTTCTCCGCTCTTGCGGCCTAATTTGCCCTGCGCTACCATACTGGTCAACAGGGAAGAAGCCTTATAGCGGTCCTCATTATAGGTAGTATAAAGCCGGTCTAATTCATTCACGATGCGGTCAATTCCGACATTATCGGCCATGCGCAGAATACCCCGCGGATAGTTCAGTCCCGTGATGACTCCACGGTCGATCTCTTCCTTTGTGGTCGACTCCTCTTGCAGCAGCTTGGCGCATTCATTGACCCCTATGGCCAGGACTCTGACCGTATCGAAATCAGCCCCGGCATTCATGGGGATCTCATTGGTCTTGCCTTCAGACCAATCATAATAGCCCTTGCCGGTCCGTTTCCCGAAGTTGCCGGCCTTGAAAGCCGCTTCCGTCAGCGGACCAGGCCTATAGCTCTCGCCTAAGGTCTCCCGGAAATGCTCCAGCACATGGTACCGGGTATCAATCGCTCCACCCTGTAAAATATCGTCGATTTCCAGCAAGCCCATCGGCAGTCCCATCTTGTATTTAACGGCTGAATCTACCGCCAGGACACTCTTGGCTTCACCCTGGGTAACCGCCCAGTCTGCCTCATTCGCCATGATAACCCAGATACGGTTAACCAGGAATCCGGGGCCGTCTTTCACATGGACAATTTCCCGGTTCATCTTTTTCGCCACATAGTCGGCAATCTCAATAGTTTCGTTGCTGGTCTGCTCTCCCTTGATAATCTCCAGTAATACCAGGGTGCTGGGTGGATTGAAGAAATGGGTCCCTACCAATCTGGAGGGGTCCTTGAGTCCCTTGGCTATTTCTGTGATGCTCAAAGAAGAAGTATTGGTGGCAAAGACAGCATCGGCCGGAGCCAGAGCGGCAGCCTCTCCGAAAACCTTTTGTTTCAAGCTCAGGATTTCCGGCACAGCCTCAATGATGTAATCCGCGTCTTTGACCGCTTCTTTCAGGTCGGTCACAAAGCGCATCCTTCCCAGTACCTGCTGCTTGCCCTCTTCGGTAAACCGTCCGCGCTGGATACGTTTGTTATAGTTGTTCTCAACAATCTGCCGGCCCCGCTCGAGAAATTTATCCTCGATATCCCGGATAGTGACATTAAACCCAGACTCGGCTGCCAGAGCCGCTATCTGAGCCCCCATCGCCCCCGCCCCCAGTACTACGAAATTCTTGATTTCTTTCATATGGTCTCTCCTTATATATATTTATATCGACTCTTCAGATTAATTTTACCGGTTCGAAAGCATAATAATTTAGAATATTTTTTCTTTTCGTGTTCTATCTCAATTACCTGCGTTTATAAGTATTGTTTATAGCACACCTTCGTTGGATAGCTGCTCAATCTGTTCATCAGTGTATCCCAGAATTTCCGAGAGGATTTCCTGGTTATTTTCACCGAGGAGAGGGGCAGGGTAGTCTATCTTTCCCGGGGTTTTGGACATCTTAAACAAAGAACCCGGTACCTTCACTTTCCCCGAAAGCGCCTGTTCAACTTCAATGATCATATTCCGGTTTAATAGCTGCGGATCGTTACATACCTCAGAGAAAGTAGGCAACCTGGTGCACGGCACATCGGCATCTTTGAGCAGCTTTACTATGTCATCGGTCTTCCTGGACTTCGTCCATTCGCTTATTATAGCATCTATTTCATCCCGGTGTTGATAACGCTGGTTTTGATTGGCGCCCAGAGGGGTGTCAAACAGGTCTTCGCGTCCTAAGACTGTGTAGAGCCTTCTGACCTGGGCCAGCATTCCGGCTGAAATTATAACATGGCCGTCCAGGGTCGGATAAAGGTTGCACGGGATCATTGCAGAATGGCCGTTGCCCAGGCGCGGAGGTGTCTGTCCGTTCAAGAAGTAATAGGGTGTATATTCGATTGAGGTTAGCTGCCAGATACAGTCCTGCATGGAGATATCGATGGTCTGGCCTTCACCGGTCCTAAACCGGTGAAAC
>CAZELW010000152.1:0-4118 GCA_964513135.1 uncultured Dehalococcoidales bacterium | reverse complement strand
TCCTACACTCTTTCCCTACACGACGCTCTTCCGATCTCATCAGTGTAATAGAACGTCACAGGTAATCCGGCATTATTAAAATATTTTGCCCAGAGCCTGATAAAGTTCTCTTTAAATTTCAAATCCATACCTGCACCCCCTTAACTTATATTATACCAGCGCACTTCTCACCTTCGGTGAGAAGTCTATGTCTGAACTCATCTGAAAACCGCTGATATTCAAGGATAGAGGCTTGTAAAGGCTGATTCAGGGCCTTTCGACGCATAAACAGGGGAGAATTGGGTGAATTCGGGAGAATAGCAGGTTGTGCTTATCTTGACAGGCTTAGGATAACTTTATTAAAATACCTACGCATTTTAAGCGCAATCCATACAGTATTCGAGCTATAAATGCCGTTACCAGGGACTGGCCCTCCGGGTAATTGTCCGAAAACAGTGGGGAGGATAGTGTGAAACATCTTTCAATTCTCGTGCCTGTTCTGGTTATGGTAAGTTTTCTAGCAGGGCTGGCAGGATGGAACGGAGTAATCTATGCGGGTTCTGAACCGAAGGCCAGCGCCTCTACAATACCGACCCAGTACATAGTCCAGTTCAACCCCGGAACCAGCGAAGAACGAATGCTCCAGATTTACCAGGAAACTGGAGCTGTTGTGAAAACCAGCATTCCGCAGATCAATGCTCATGTGGTCGAAGCATTTGATGATAAAGCTATCAGTGAATTCAGCGAAGTCGCTCTGATCGAGCCAGACCATCTCGCCGCCGTAGGGAAAGCCCCTGATGATACCGTTTTCAATCAGCAATGGGGGTTGAGCAAAATCCAGGCATTGCAAGCGTGGGAAGCAACTTACAGCGACCCCGGCATTAAAATCGCCATTCTGGACAGCGGAATTGACTCATCTCATCCAGACCTATCATCCAAGATAGTGGCAGAGAAAAATTTTACCGACAGCCCTTCACTGGCGGATGTATACGGTCACGGCACACATGTTGCCGGGATTGCGGCGGCTGTAACCAATAATTCCGCAGGAATAGCCGGAGTGGCCTGTGAAGCCAGTCTGATGAATGTGAAGGTACTGGGTGATGACGGATTCGGACCATATTCCTGGATAGCGCAGGGGATTATCTGGGCGGCGGACAATGGAGCGAATGTGATCAATATGAGCATGGGCGGCCATATCGGCTCAGCTGCTTTGGAACAAGCTATAAACTATGCCTGGGATAAGGGAGTGGTAGTCGTGGTCGCAGCCGGCAACAACGGGAGCCCCGAACCGTCATACCCAGCCTGTTATGAGAAAGTCATCGCGGTAGCGGCCACCGATCCGAAGGACAGCCTCTACCCGTTTTCCAACTACGGGGACTGGGTGGATGTAGCAGCGCCCGGTTCGACTATCTCTACTTTGCCTGGCGGTAGTTACGGGGTTATGAACGGGACTTCAATAGCCGCGCCTTTTGTATCCGGACTGGCAGCCCTGGCCCTGGCCATAGCCGTGGATGTTAATGAGAATGGAAAAACGAACGATGAGGTCCGCTCTGCCATACAAAACGGCTGCGATGGCTCCGGCGTTTCCGGCATCGGCAGCGGGCGTATTAATGCCTTCAATACTATCTCGGAGCTGGTCAGCAAACTGCCGGTTATATCCGATCCAATCCCTGACCCGGAGCCGGCTCCGTCACCGGTACCACCTCCGTCTCCAAAATATAAATCCTTCGGCCTGAACAGCGGGGACAGCGACTGGAACCAAAGAGCTAATATCCTGAATGTAATGCGCTATCGGAATACCGCCGGCACAGGAGTATTAACCTGGTTGGGGATTTTATTCAATGAATCTACCCCTTCAGGCAAGGTCCGGTTAATGGTCTATGCCGATAAAAGCGGTAAACCGGAAAAACTGTTGCTGGACGCTGGAGAATCAACGGTAGCAGATGGATGGGTACATAAGAGCGATCTCCAACTGCCGGTTGTCGAAAATCATTATTACTGGCTGGGTTTTATTATGCAGGATGAAAACACTGTACGTTATCAAAGCGGCCAGGCCGAGAATTCTCATTGCCGGGTAAGCCAATCCTTCTGGACAGCGCCCGCGAGTTTTCCCAACTGTGGGATCAAGATGAATAGCACTCCATATGTGATGAGAGCACAAGTTAGATTAGATTGACCGGAGTCTCTTCCATTTACAGACTCCTGCCAAACCAGTTTGCCGGCATCACCCCTGAAGGATTAACCTGAACTAAAGCTACCAGTGAGGGGGAGACAGGGTATACCTTCGGTCCAGTCCTGTCAGATAACGCCTTCTTCAATCAGTCGGCCAAATTCTTTTTCGGTCAACCCCAATACAGAGAGATAGAATTCCCGGTTATACTCACCGGTCCGGGGAATACCGGAGCTGACCTCCCAGGGAGACGCACTCATTTTGACCGGAGATCCCGGAAATTTATACCTCTTCCCAGAGTCCGGATCAAATGCTTCAACGAAATAACCCCGCTCATTGAGCTGGGGACTGGACACCACTTCTGAGATAGAGGCCACATTAGCCCACGGGAAACGCATCAACTGACCAATCTCCAGCAATTCGTTGACGGTGTGGGATAAAGTCCATTTTTCCAGGACATCTATAATATGGTCAATATTGTTTTCCCGCTCATTGGGGTCCATCCATTTCCTGTCCGACAGGTCAGCGGCCATTCCTTCAGAGGCCAGCCATTCTACCAGGGTATTCCAATTTTGGAATAAAGAAAGCAAAATATGACCGTCCCGGCAGGGAAAAATCCGGAAAGCCTTATTCCAGTAGAGGCTGCCCTGTCTTTGCGCCACTTCTCCCTCGGCGAAATAACGCACCAGTACATGGTCCAGAGTGGCGGCTACACACTCATGGATGGATATATCGATCTGCTGGCCTTTACCCGAGGTGTGCCGCCGCCAGAGCGCCAGCAAGATGCCGTTAGCCGCAAAAAGGCAGGCGGTAAAGTATGTCTGAGAACCGTACGGCTTAAGGGGTGGTTGACCGGGCTCTCCACAGACATATAACTGGCCCCCAGAAGCGCTGGCGACCAAATCTGACGACTTTTTCAATCGATCCGGCCCGGTTTGCCCGAAACCGGTAATGGAAGCCAGTATGAGGCGGGGATTAATCCGGCTGAGCGCAGGATAGCCCAGTCCCAGAGAATCAAGATAGCCCGGAGAAAAGCTCTCTACAATCACATCTACCTGAGGAACAAACTGCATCAAGAGCCTCCGGCCGGCCTGGTTTTCGATATTGAGACTGATACAGCGCTTGCCAAAGTTGGCGTAGACCTGAGACACCTCTTCTCCCGGCTTCTGGATACGGATTACCTCAGCCCCCATATCCGCCAGGAGTCTGGAACAGAGCAGTCCTTTTTCATCCGCCAGATCGATTACGCGGCATCCATCTAATATGCTCACTCGTTAATTTTTCCCTGATAAAATTTTTCAACCTCATCCAGAATCAGCTTCTGCCCGGAAGCCTCATCCAGGCAGCCATCGCCGATCGAGTTTATTACCGGCAAAATGGCGTTTGTCAGCCGGGAGACCGGTCTTCCCAGGGGCGGACTATCCAGAAGGCCGGCCGTCCGGGGATCCAACCGTTCAGCCGCCGACAAACTCTCCAAGAATATATCACCGATATCCTTTACCAGAAGATCAAAGATCCGGGTATACCGGTCACAGAAATGCATCCGGCAGAGAACAGGACGACAGGTATAGATAGGGCACCGGACCAACCGGGGATCGTACAGCTCACAGTGCACCAGCAGACAGCAGCGGCTGAGGCAGCCGCGACAGATCTCTTGCTCCTCATTGAAGGAATACAGCTTAGCCAGGGCTGTAGATACTTCTTTTCCGAAGACCCTGTCCATTTCGGCATCGGTAATCAGGGGCAAGCGAGAAAGACTCTTAAACGAGCTCAAGAAAGTTTTGACTGCTTCGCTTATGTTTAAATGATTGTCGGAGTCCATGGCACTCTCACTGCTCCGAATAATCCCGGAATGATCCATTCCTTTTATATTTTCCCTGTTAGTCTGGAGAGCGGCATATCGACTAATGATCTCAGAGAATAAGATCGGAAGAGCACACGTCTGAACTCCAGTCACCGCTCATTATCT
>CAZELW010000151.1:0-4180 GCA_964513135.1 uncultured Dehalococcoidales bacterium | reverse complement strand
AGTGTCACCCTCAAAGATGAAAATCCAGGTATGCTAGAGCGTACTTTCGTAAGAAACTAAGAGCCTTGAAGGCAGCCTGAGGTCGGGAATCTCTCTTAAGCGTTAATATCTTGTCATTCTGGAAGCCTGCAAAGATTTCCTTAATACCCTCGCCGAAGGCGAGACGGGATAGCGGGTGCCCACTGGGCGCTCTGAAGCATCTCAGTGTGGGGAGGCCCCTCTCTCCTTCTGAATTCCTTAATCATAAATCATTAATCATCATTCCCTCCTCCCCACTGCACAGGCTCTGACCATTTGCCTGTATCACTCTACGCGTTATTGTGTTACAATAGTTCTCTTGTGATGGCTGATAGTGCATCTCGCCCGGAAGGCGGGAACGCGGACTCTAATTTAACTACGGTTGATATGACGGATAAAGATTTAAAGTACTGGGTCGGCTTCAATCTGATCCCCGGGATCGGCCGGGTGAAGTTCTCCCTGATGGAATCTTACTTCGGCAGGATGGAGAATGCCTGGAAAGCTTCAGTAGGCAGCCTCAAGCAAGCCGGATTGGACAGCCACACCCTGAATTCCATCGAGACCTCCCGGCCCGGGATCGACCTGGACTCGGAAATGGAAAAACTGGCCCGGTTCGGAGTACAGGCCTGCACTTATCACGATGCCCTGTATCCCGCCCGCCTCAAGGAGATCTATGATTACCCTCCGGTAATATATATCAAAGGAAGCCTGCTGCCCCAGGATGAATGGTGCATCGCCGTGGTCGGCACCCGCCGGGCTACGGTTTACGGCCGCCAGGTCACCGAACAGATCGTCGAAGACCTGGCCCGGAACAATATTACGGTAGTCAGCGGACTGGCGCGGGGAATCGATACCTTCGCCCACCGCCGCGCTCTCGAAGCCGGAGGCCGCACCTGCGCTATCTTTGCCTGCGGTGTAGATACTATCTATCCGGCGGAAAATGCCGACCTTGCCCGGAGAATCGCAGACTGCGGGGCTTTGATCAGCGAGTACCCCCTGGGGGCCAAACCCAGGCCGGACAACTTTCCCCGGCGGAACCGGATTATGAGCGGGATGAGCCTGGGCGTTCTGGTTGTCGAAGCCGACTCTTCGAGCGGCGCTATCATAACCGCCCACATGGCCCTGGAGCAAAACCGCGAGGTCTTTGCCATTCCCGGAAGCATTTTCTCGCCCATGAGCCGGGGGACCAACACCTTAATCCAGGAGGGCGCCAAACTGGTGCGCAACTGTACGGATATCCTGGAAGAGTTGAACCTGACTGTCAATGTCCGTCAAATGGAATTGAAAGAGATGGCGCCCCTTTCCGATACCGAGGCCTTGATATTGAAACTAATCAGCGCCGAACCGGCCCATATCGATCAGGTCTGCCGGGGCAGCGGCCTGCCGATTTCAACAGTCAGCAGCAATTTGGCTATAATGGAACTAAAAGGGTTGGTCAGGCAGGTCGGCGCTATGAGCTACGTGCTGGCCATGGAAACAAGAAAGGAATATAAGGTTAAAATTGAATAAAGCTATGAAAGATAAATTGGTTATAGTTGAATCTCCGGCTAAGGCCCGCACTCTAGGTAAAATCCTCGGTAAGGGCTACAGCCTCAAGGCGTCTCTCGGACATATCCGCGATTTGCCCAAAAGCCAGATCGGGGTCGATATCGAGAACGGTTTTTTGCCTAAGTACGTGATACCGTCGGATAAGAAAAAAATTGTCACTGAGCTCAAAACGGCAGTCAAGGGGGCTTCCGAAGTCTATCTGGCAACTGATCCGGATAGGGAAGGAGAGGCGATTTCCTGGCACCTTTCGGAGGTGATGGATGGTCACAAGGAGAGCACTCCCTACCGCCGGGTCGTCTTTCACGAGATAACCTCCGATGCTATCAAGGAGGCCTTCAAGCACCCCCGTCAGATAGATATGCAGATGGTCAACGCTCAACAGGCGCGCCGGATTCTGGACCGGCTGGTGGGCTATAAGATCAGCCCTTTACTCTGGCGTAAAGTCAAAAGGGGGCTTTCCGCCGGACGGGTCCAGTCGGTGGCTGTCAGGATCATTGTCGAACGGGAGAGAGAAATTCAGAACTTCGTTCCGGTGGAATACTGGAGCATTGAAGCTGAATTGATAAAAAGCGGCGAAAAGAATAAGAAAGCCTCCTTCCGTGCCAGCCTGGTCGGGATGATCAACGGCAAAAAAATTGAAATCCCTAATGAAGCCGAGGCCAACAGGCTGAAGGAAGAACTTCAGAATTCCGAGTACAGTGTTTATAAGATCACCGTCCGGAAGGTCACCCGCGCCCCGGCGCCTCCATTTATTACCAGCACCCTCCAGCAGGAAGCCTGGAGGCAATTGCGCTATTCCGCCAGCCGCACCATGATGCTGGCCCAGCAACTTTATGAAGGCCTTCCTCTGGGTGATGAGGGAAGCGTCGGCCTGATCACCTACATGCGTACCGACTCGACTCATATCGCGGCTTCCGCCCTGGCGGAAACCCGCGAATACATTCAGGAGAAGTACGGAGAAAAGTACCTGCCGGCTAAACCCCGCGTTTTCACCAAAACAGTGAAGGGCGCCCAGGAAGCCCACGAGGCTATTCGCCCCACCCGGATTCACAGAGAGCCGGCTTCCGTAAAACCATTCCTTAACGATGCCCAGTTCAAGCTGTACAATCTGATCTGGAAGCGCATGGTAGCCAGCCAGATGGCTAACGCCATCTATGAAAATACCAGTATTGATATCGAAGCCAAGTCCCCGTCCTCCGGGACCGGTTATCTTTTACGCACCGGCACCACCAAACTGGACTTCGCCGGCTTCACTACCCTTTATATCGAAGGCCGGGATGATGGAGACAGGGAAGATGAGAAAGATACGGCCCTGCCGGAACTGGCCAAAGGCGATCTTCTCAAGCTGCTGAAACTGCTGGCGGAGCAGCATTTTACCCAGCCGCCGCCGCGATATACCGAAGCCACCTTGATTAAGGCCCTGGAGCAGAAAGGCATCGGCCGTCCCAGCACCTATGCCCCTATCATCTCCACCATTCAGGACAGGGAATATGTGACCCGGACCAAAGGTGTTTTTCAGCCGACCGAACTGGGGTTCGTGGTCAATGATATGCTCATCCAGAGCTTCCCTGAACTGATGGATATCGAGTTCACCGCTCGTATGGAAGAAGAGCTGGATGAGATAGCCAATGATAATAAAGACTGGGTAAATGTGGTCAAAAGCTTCTACAAGCCCATGGAGAAAGACCTGGAGCAAGCCCAGGAGACTGTTGAGCGGGTAAAACTGCCGGACGAGATTACCGAGGAGAAATGCCCTAAATGCGGCCGGCCTATGGCGATCAAATCCGGGCGGTTCGGTAAATTTCTCGCCTGTACCGGATATCCCGAATGTAAAAGCACCAAACCTTATCAGGTGAAGACCGGGGCGAAATGCCCGGAATGCGGTAAAGAGCTGGTCCAGAGAATCAGTAAACGCAAGAAGCGCTTCTACGGATGCAGCGGCTATCCGGACTGCACATTTACCACTTTCCTCCAGCCGGTCGATAAGCCCTGCCCGGAATGCGGCAGCCTGATGCTGTCCCAGAGAAATAAAACGATCAAGTGCTTTAAATGCAGTCATAAAGAGAAGCTGGAGGGGAAACCGGAGGAAGGTTAACCAGGGCCTGGCCTCATTTTTGTAATAACGCGATAGAGAGGGCTCTCGGTCCTTGAAATAACGCGATAAAAGTGAGAGCACAGCCTGAAACATAGGAAGGAATTGACCTGTGAAAAAGTCTCCTGAAATCCGGCGCTACGATTCCCGCTTGATAGAGTATATCAACGATATCTTCGGCCGGGAACCCGGCGAGCAGGTTGTTAATAAGTATCTGGTCTACCTTGATACCGAAGGCGATGTCAGCGAGCGCACCCGGAAACTCTATATCCAGGACCTGTTCGGCCACTATGATCCGAAAAGTTCCTTCGTCAGAAATGCCGAATACACATTTTTTAATTTTCTTAATCTGAATAATATTAAATCTCCGCAGGAAATAGATCGCGAACTTATCCGGAGCTATGTCTCCTGGCTGGTCAGGCATCAAATCGCCAAATCCAGCGTTAACCGCCGCCTGTCCGCTCTGCGCTCCTTTTACAAGTTTTTGCTGCTGGAGAAGCTGGTGGATATCTCTCCCATACC
>CAZELW010000150.1:3676-4200 GCA_964513135.1 uncultured Dehalococcoidales bacterium | reverse complement strand
CTGGCTGAAGTACGCATCTTCCCGGCCATCGATATTCAGCGCAGCGGTACCCGCCGTGAGGAATTGCTGTTGGACGAAAACACTGTAAAGCAGGTCTGGCTGATGCGCCGTATGGTTTCCATGATCTCCGCCGATTCCAATAAATTCTCTGAAGCCTCGGAGAGGATTATCGAACGCCTGCGCCGCACCCGCAATAATGCCGAGTTCCTGGCAACCCTGACCAAATCGGAAGTATAGGAGCCTGAAATATAAGCTGCCAAAAAGACACTTTTCTTTGCTATTTAGGGGAGTGTCTTTTTGTTTGCCAAATATAATGAAAAATGGCATTATATTTACTATTGCAGTTTTTCTCATGTTCGATTTAAACTATATAAGTCGCCTGAAATATATGCCGGTCTGCCATTCCTGTGGCTGATAAACGATTGTCATGCTGGAAGCCTGCAACAGGCAGGTTGAGGCATCTCAGGGTGGGGAGAATGAATCAGGCATTTATTTATAGATCGGAAGAGCACACGTCTGAACTC
>CAZELW010000150.1:0-3666 GCA_964513135.1 uncultured Dehalococcoidales bacterium | reverse complement strand
GATAAAAAAGTTCCCTCAGCAGGGGACTGTATTGAGTTATACCTGCCTCAGGCAGGACAAGGAGTTTTATTAACTGTGAACGTTGAAGAGGTCACCAAGAACACCAAAATCCTGTATGACAACACCCCCTTTTCGGTGGAAGCAGTCGAATTTGTGAAGCCGGGAAAAGGCCGTGCTATCTACAAGTTCAGATTACGCAATTTGCTTTCCGGCAACATTCTGGAAATCACCCTGCATTCCGGGGACAAAGTCGAGGAGACCAATGTCTCCGTGCACGAAATGCAGTATCTTTATAAAGAAGGTGACAGCTACATCTTCATGGATAGCTCCTCATTCGAGCAGATCTCCATGACGCAGGAACAGCTAGGCGAAAGAGGCGGCTTTTTGAAAGAAGGCACACCTGTGGTTATCCTGATGTGGGAAAACCGGCCTATCGATATCCAGCTGCCCAAAGTTGTGGAACTTAAGGTCGTCGAGACATCTGCCAGCCTTAAAGGGGCCACTATTACAGCCCAGACCAAAGGCGGAAAGCTGGAAACCGGTATTACAGTCGGTGTACCCGCCTTTATAAAAGAAGGAGATATAATCAGGGTCGACACCCGCACCGGTTCTTATATCGAGCGCGTGGGCTCGAAGTAAAATGCTTCCGGATAACATCTCTCGTCTCTCTGAGATCAAAGACAAGCTCGAACGCCGCGCCGTAATAATAAACGGTGTTCGGGCTTTTTTCTGCCGGGAAGGTTTTATTGAGGTTGATACCCCCCTGCGTGTACCGGCTGTGGCGCCGGAGCAGTTTATTATACCTTTCACTTCCGAAGGCTGGTTCCTCTCCACATCACCGGAACTGCAAATGAAAAGACTCCTTTCCGCCGGATACGAGAAAATATTTCAGATTTGCCATTGTTTTCGCAAGGATGAACGTGGCCGTCACCATAATCCTGAGTTCACCATGCTGGAATGGTACCGCGCCGGAGCGAATTATCAGGACATCATCTCCGATACCGAAAACCTGGTCCTTTTTCTTTCCCACCACCTGGGCGGAGGTCCAATCCTGAAATTCCAGGGACTGAACATAGACCTGACACTGCCCTGGCCCAGGATTACAGTCCGCGATGCTTATGTCAAATGGGCCGGATGGGACCCCCTGGTTGATTTTGACGGACAGAGATTTGATGACGACCTGATAGATAAGGTGATACCCCATTTCCCGGTTAACCGGCCGGTGGTTATCCAGGACTACCCGTCTGAATGCGCCGCCCTGGCCCGCTTGAAGCCCGGCAGCCCGCCGGTGGCCGAAAGAGCGGAAGTATTTATCGGCGGTCTGGAAATAGCCAATGCCTACAGCGAGCTCAACGATCCAGCAGAGCAGGAAAAACGCTTCAGGCAGGAAATGGAGATGATGAAAGAGTCCGGCAAGCCGGCGGCCTGGCCGCAGAAATTTATAGAATCTGTTAAGCGTTTGCCGGAATGCGGCGGCATCGCTGTAGGAGTGGACCGGCTGGTGATGCTCTTCTGCGATACCAACTCAATCGACGATATTATCGCTTTCCCGTCTGACAGGCTGTAATTAAAAAAAACCGGCGCTGTTCGCGCCGGTCTTGTTTTATTCTTCCGTAATCGTAATACTCTTTATCACCGGCGGATCAACCGGTTGGCTCACTTCTCTGCCGTTAGACTTTACCTGGACCGAAGCTATCTTCTGCACCACATCCATTCCCTCGATCACTTTGCCGAATTGAGTATAATTCGGATATCTATCCAGGTTGCGAGCATCAGCACCGGTACAGATGAAAAACTGGCTGCCGTTGGTGTCGGGGCCCGCATTCGCCATGGCCACAATACCGGGTTCATATGAATGCTTCGGCGGAAGCTCATCCGCAAAGCGGTATCCCGGGCCTCCGGCACCGGTACCCGTCTGATCGCCGCTCTGAATCATAAAAGTCTTGATGATGCGGTGGAAAATAACCCCATTGTAATATCCCTGTCGGGAAAGAAAAACAAAATTATTCACGGTTTTTGGTGACTCCTGCGGCAGAAGCTGAATCTTAAAGCTGCCGAGTGTGGTATCTACCAGCGCCGTGTACGATTTTGCGGTATCGATCTCCATCGCCGGAGGGGTCGACCATTTCATCGGCTTGGGGGAAGGCACAGAAGCCTCCTGCGCTGCACAACAGATCGAAAACTACGTAGCGCCCAGTATTATAAACGAAGTCACTTTTTTAAACCGATTTATTTTTTCCATTATTGTCAATACTTCTCCTTTAATATACTTGTAAGTAATTGTAATCGATAAGTCCCGATAAAACAATCGTATTAAGACCCTTTGCTATGGCCGCTTTTTCACGAATCAATACTGGACGAAGGGGACTTTTTCAATCCGCCGCGCCCATAACGGCTTTTTTCATGCCGGTACCGAAGGCAAACGGTATCCTGGAAGGTTTGTCAGGCCAAACCCGTCAGTACTGGAGGTGTCTCCATCCAGCTTGCCTTATCAGCCAATTTCTGGTAAATTATAAAAGGTATTCAAACGGGGCCGTAGTTCACTTGGGAGAACGTTTGACTGGCAGTCAAAAGGTAGGGGGTTCGAATCCCCCCGGCTCCACCATCCACTTGTAAAAAATTAGCAATGATTAGCTGTGCGCTTGCAAAAGTTCTACATTGATTTGCATCCAGATTAATTCACCTGAATTCTTTAGCTTCTTTTTTGATCAACTGCGGTTACAATCACTCACTTTATTAAAAGGCGACCGAGGGAATAAAACAATTAGCTTTTTAAACATTTTCCTTCTAACCATTTTAACATAACTTCCAGGGTATACCCGACATTCCCAATGCCGCAATGATGCTCGGCTTGTTCGACTTGAGTGAAAACCTTACCGGTGACGGATTTGGCATTAGTCAGGGCTTTCATTTGTTTATAGTATAAATTTACCGGTTGAAAATTATCCTTTTCTCCAGCCAATAAAAGCACATCCTGGTCAACCAATTCAGAATGAAGGTTTTTCTTGTTCATAGCCAATAACCAACCCACTGCATTTAGCGGGTCTGTTTCTCCGGTAATAAAGAGAGTCTGGTTGATTACATGTCTTAAAAGAGGAGCTTTCATTTTCAGCCGGACTGATTCCCTCATTAGCCATTTCCACCTTAGCATCAAGTCTACCAGACCCCGGTTGACTCCATTAGTGTTCTCCATCCAATCATAAACAGGCGGGAAAGCGATTACCCTTCGAATTCTCTTCTCAAAGGCAGCCGCACGCAAGCACCAGTAGCCACCCATCGAAATCCCGATCAGCGTGACACTCGAGAGGTTGAAATAGTCTAAAACTGCTTTGATTGGCTTTTCCCAATTATGGTCAAAATGTATGCGATATGTTCTGAGTGTGCCCCCTTGGCCTGGTCCATCAAAAGCGATAACTTCATAGCCAGCCGCAGCAAAGAAGGCCCAGAAACAGTAAAACTCTTCGATAAGAGAGTCAAAGCCACCGTGGATAACCACGGTCCCTTTACTGATTCCTGTAGCCGGAGCCAAACGCATGGCTGAAAGAAAGCCCTTTTCATAAGCAATGGTATAGCGTTCAATGTTATCCTCTTGAAAGGCTTCATATAAGGTATCTATGAACTGGTTATAGAGAGGAATATTATTAGGATCGAAAGGATAGGTCAAAA
>CAZELW010000149.1:0-4303 GCA_964513135.1 uncultured Dehalococcoidales bacterium | reverse complement strand
ACCGGAAATACCCTGAAAGAAGTCAGTAAAAAAGGAAGTTTCTGGCTTCTTTCCCTGACTCAGTTATTCTGCGGCATAAGCTGCGGGCTGCTGATGACCCATACGATAGTATTTGCAACGGACCTGGGTTATTCGGAATTGATCGGCGCCACCTTTATGAGCGTTCAGGGAGGAGTGAGCCTGCTGGGGGTACTTGTTACGGGGCAGCTCTCCGACCGCATGGCCAGAAACAAAGTCCTGGCTTTCACTCACGCCATCCGGGGCATCTCTTTCGTTACTCTAGTTAGCGCTGTTTTTGCAGGCGGCGGCTCCGTCTGGATTCTCTATCTGGCGATGGCCTTTTTCGGGTTCGGCTGGTTCACCACCGCTCCCCTGGCAGCCGGGCTGGTGCCGGATTTGTTCGGCTATCTGAGGATGGGAACGATATTGGGAGTTACCCTGTCCGCCCATACGATCGGGTCAGCCATTGGCGTTTACACCGGCGGGATAACCTACCAGCTAACTGGCAGCTATCTCGCAATCTTCGTCGTCACCGGAGCACTGGAATTCCTGGCGGCTGTATTTGCGCTTTATATAAGAAAACGGTAATCCTGTCTCCACCGCACCCTTCCCGGGCTTAAATACAGGTAGCCCCGCCTTGCGGGTACCTGCCTTTCTATTTTCGCCTCGACCAGGTTAAGAAATGTCCCCCCGGAAATGACCGGGAAAACAGGACCCCCTCCGATGACAGCCGGATACGCGGGTGTTTTCCACCATACTCCCTTTGCTTCAAACTTTGCTGCGGATTGTTTTGTATATAATCATAAGAAGAAGTACTTAAAAACGCTACGGGTTTTCCCGTGGCAGTCCATCAGGGTAATACCCCTTAATCTTCGGGAGGTGGTGGGGAACTGTGAATATAAAAGAATTGGCTGTCAAGCAAATAGCACAGAAATTTGCTCCTTTATTAGCTGATCTTTCCGATGAGAGCCTGGGCAGGTTCCTGGCCCTGGTCAGAAGGGTCGCGCCAACGGATTTCAGCAGATCATTTATTGATGGCATCGATCGACTTCGCATCAATCATGATCCGATGATAGACCTTGTGAAGCGCGTGATCCAGCAGAATAATCCGCGGGCCCGCGAGAGAATAATCAATAATCTGTTGATCAAAGAGTTGATGCAGGGAGATGCCATCCGCAGAAAATTGACGGAAGCCGGTAATCCCTATACCCTGACATTCCTGATCAGTCCGACTATGAGGTGCAACCTGAGATGTCCGGGCTGCTACGCTTCTCAGTACAGCCGCCAGGACGATCTGGAGATGGATGTGATCGACCGGATTGTGACCGAAGGAGAAGAGATGGGAATCTTCATCGTCACCATCCTGGGCGGTGAGCCGTTTGTCCGGCCGGAAATAATGGAAATCTGCCGGAGTCACCCCAATGTGTATTTCCAGTTTTTTACCAACGGCACCCTTCTTACAGAAGAACTGGCCGCAGAAATGGCGAGGATGGGCAATGTCATGGTAACCATCAGCCTGGAAGGATTCGAGGATGAAACTGATGCCCGCCGGGGTCCGGGAGTCTTCCGGAAAGCGATGCAGGGGATGGACTTGTTGCGGGAGCAAGGGGTGCCTTTCGGTTTTTCCGCCATGATTACCCGTCATAATCTGGAGACCATAATCAGTGACAGCTTCAACGATATGCTGATAGAAAAAGGATGTCTGATCGGCTGGCACTTTCTCCATATTCCTGCCGGGAAGGACCCGGACATGAGCCTGATGCCCACGCCGGAACAACGAGAGATTCTCCGGCAGCGCGGTGCCCGGTATATTCGCAAGCGTAAACCAATTTTACTGATGGATTTCTGGAATGATGCGCCGGTGGTGGGTGGTTGCATTGCCGGCGGTAAGTACTATTTCCATATCAATGCCCGGGGAGATGTGGAGCCCTGCATCTTTGTGCACCTGGCTACGGAGAATATCAAGCATAAGCCTCTCAGGGAAGCTGTAAATTCCCCCTTCTTCCGGGCTATCCGGGCGCGCCAGCCCTTTTCTCACAACTTGCTCCGACCCTGCATGATAATCGATAATCCGCAGGAGCTCAGAGATTTCTACCGGGAGTTCCAGCCTTATTCGACGGACGGCGAGTCCTGCGGGCTGGTCACAACCCTGGCCTGTGATCTTGATAAATATTCCCAGGAAGCAGCCAGAATTCTGGACCCGGTCTGGGAACATGAGTTGGCCGTCAGATCAAAGAACCAGGATTCAAGTGAGGAGTGAACAAACCAGGAAGGAGGGCTGAGCCCTCATTCCTGGCCTTTTCGTTTAGTTGGTGGTTACCCAGATGTTAATGATCTTTAAAATCTTTTCCATGCCCAATCCCGTCCCGTCTAATGGCGGGACCTGCCATTTGTTGACGCAGGCTAAGAATTTGTTTATATCAAGTGTACTGGGGATCAGGCTGGTATTGCCCTTGAAATCAATAGTATAGCTCTCGCCGGGAGTTATCTCTATGTCTTCTATGATCTCATCGAGATAACCGGCTTTACTGGCCGTCAGTGTATATGTCCCCGGAGTAGCCACCGTCAACTGGTAGCTGCCGTCAGCGCCGCTGACTACCTGAGTGCCGTCATCCAGAGTCAGTGTGACTCCACCCAGCACCTCCCCCATCACGTTGAAGGTTGTTCCCTGGATAATGGCTCCCTCCACTACCTCCAGTTGGGCATCACCCGTTATCTGGTATATGAAAGGACCGGTGCCGCCAAGATAGTATATCAGTTGGCCGTCGGTGAAGGTGTATGTACCGGAGGCATCGGCAGGGACCGTTACCTCGTAGACCGCCGTAAAGCTTACTGCTGTGTCGTAGGGCCCGTACCAGACATACTGGGCAGAGGTGCCGTTTTCCACTTTGCTCAGGTCTGGTGTTGGATTACATTCAGATGACTTCAGGGTAATGGTCCAGCCAGCCGGTACAAGGTCGCTTATTCCTATCGCATTAAGAGGGTTCTCCGGAGAAGACTCTTCCGGCGCAGTAAAGGTTATTGCGACTTCAAAGGTCTGGTTCTGCGCCACTACATCCGGAAGTTGGCGAGTTACAATGGATGCCGGACCGGAAACCACGTTGATGGTAAAGGACTGTACGGGCGAGGTGTCTGTTCCGCCGTTGGCCGTGCCTCCGTTGTCCTGGAGCTTGACCCCGATCAGGGCGCTGCCGCTCACCCCGGAGGCAGGAGTATAGGTGAGCTCTCCGCCGGGAGAGATGGCTGGTCCGGCAGAGAAGAGCGCTTCATTGCTGTTGCTTTCAATGATGAAGGTGAGCGCCTGGCTGCTCTCATCGGCAGGGCCGGGGCTGATGTTGGTGGCCCAGTTGGTCACCGTCTGAGCGCCGCTGTTCATGGGTACTGTCTGATCAGCTCCTGCGGTGAAGCTGGGAGCATCATTGACCGCATTGACGGTCAGGACGAAGGAATCTGAAGCAGTTAATGCGCCGTCGCTGACGTTAACTGTGATAGTGGTACTGCCGTTCTGGTTGGCCAGAGGAGTGATGGTGAGAGTACGGTTAGCTCCGCTGCCGCTGAAAACTAGGTTATCATCTGGTACTAACGCTGTGTTTGTAGATGACCCGCTGACCATTAAGCTGGCTAAAGCCGAATCGATATCGCCGATAGTGAAGAGTATGGCTGAACTGGCAGCATCTTCATTAATTGTTTGATCGGCAATGTCTGAAATGGTCGGAGCATCATTGACCGGGGTAGCGGTAAAGGTCGCACTGTCCTCATCGGAGAGACCTTCGGGATCGGTGGCTTTGAAGGTGATGCTCTCGGAGCCGTTCCAATCGGCATCGGGAACAGAGATGGTAGCCACACGGTCAGCCGATATGCTGACGCTCAGAGCGGAGTTGCCGGAGAAAGACCAGGTGATCTGCTCATCGGCATCATCCGGATCGCTGACATAGTCATCCAGGTCGATGGTGGCGAAAGATCCGCCCTCGGCAATGGTCTGGTCGGGTATGTCCGTGACCGCCGGCGGTTCATTCTCCGGGGGAGTATCGCCGGCCGGGTTGATGGGTACGGCGCCGATGGCCCAGTAGCTGCTGCTGGCAGCCGTCCAGCTCATGGTGACCGTTGAAGACTCCGCCTGTTCGGTGCTGGCCGCCGCCCGGGTGTTGCTTACGAAGTTATTCCATTGCTGTGTCTGTCCGGCCCCGGCCGTCAGGGTCTGGGTTGAACCTGAGCCGCCCTGAAAAACAGTGTCAAAGACCAGTTCATCGCCGGTAAGAGATCGGAAGAGCACACGTCTGAACTCCAGTCACGAGATTCCATC
>CAZELW010000148.1:2583-4358 GCA_964513135.1 uncultured Dehalococcoidales bacterium | reverse complement strand
TCTTTGAAGGATGTCCCGATTGTCCAGAAAGAGATCATCCGGAAATGCAATGTCGCCGGAAAAACGGTTATTACAGCCACACAAATGCTCGAATCGATGGTCAATGCCGCCAGGCCCACCCGGGCGGAGGTCAGCGACGTTGCCAACGCTATTCTGGACGGTACGGATGCCGTGATGCTTTCGGCTGAGACCTCTATCGGCAAATACCCGGTGCAAGCCGTTAAAATGATGTACTCTATCGCCCTGGAGACAGAGCGTCATCTGCCTTATGAGCAGCTTATTCTGCAAAAGGGCCAGTGGCTGGTAAACCAGACCGATGAGTTAATAAGCTATAATGCCTGTTATACCGCCCTTGTTTTAAAGGCTGCCGCCATAGTCGCTTTCACTCATACTGGAAGCACTGCCCGCAGGGTATCCAAGTACCGCCCCGGCGTCCCCATCGTCGCCATTACGCCCATTAAGGAGACTGTCGGCAGGCTGATGCTTTATTGGGGCGTCCAGGCGCTGCAAATGGACACTTCTTCCGGAATGGAAGATATGTTCGGGGACAGCGTAAAGGTGGTCAAGGATCTGGGAATTGCCCGGCCGGGCGATTTGATAGTGATAACCGGTGGAATCCCGGTGGGAATCCCCGGCACCACTAATATGCTCAAAGTCCACCGGGTGACGTAATAGCATACCGGCCAGGCTGTTGCCCGGAATCTTCCTCTGCGGACTAAAAGCTGACCGCCAAAAGCTTGAAAACTACCTGGCTTTTCCCTGACTGGCGACGCTTTCTATAGCTTTCCGGATTTCTTCCGGACTGCCCAGGTAATAGTGTCTGATGGGCTTCAGACTATCGTCCAGTTCATATATCAGTGGAATTCCTGTGGGGATATTCAGGCTGGCGATTTCTGAGTCAGGTATATCGTCCAGGTACTTTACCAGCGCTCTCAGGCTGTTGCCGTGAGCGGCAATGATCAGCTTTTTTCCTTCTTTGATAGCGGGGGCCAGCGTACTGTGCCAGTAAGGCATAAAACGGGCGATGGTATCTTTCAGGCTTTCGGTCAGGGGTATCTCTTCAGGCCGCAGTTCTTTATATCTGGGGTCATTCCTCGGATTGCGCTCGTCATCAATGTCCAAAGGCGGAGGCGGTACGTCGTAGCTCCGCCGCCAGATGAAGACCTGCTCCTCTCCGTATTTGGCCGCCATCTCGGATTTATTTAATCCCTGCAAAGCGCCGTAGTGCCTCTCATTCAGCCTCCAGGACCGCCACACCGGAATCCACATCAGGTCCATTTCATCCATGATAATCCAAAGGGTGCGGATGGCTCTTTTCAGGACCGAGGTATAGGCGACATCGAAAGTATAACCTTCCTCTTTCAGAATGCGCCCGGCATTCCAGGCCTCGTCTCGACCTTTTTCAGATAGGTCCACGTCGGTCCATCCGGTAAAACGATTTTCTTTGTTCCAGGTGCTCTCGCCGTGTCTGACCAGTACCAGTTTGATCATAATAAATATCTCCTCTGGTTTATTATAAAACATCCGGTGCTCAAGCTTAAACCCCAATCTTTGTTAGCAGTGTCTGATCATTCCTCTGCCTTGAAAAGAATGGACTGCCCCCGCTTATCAATAAAAAAACCCTCCGCGCAACGCGGAGGGTTTTTAACTGGCTGAGAGGGTCTCTTTCTGCCGGTATCTAGCTGGCCTGTTTCGATTTCAGGGCGACGATTATATAGGCCTTGGCGCCGACCACATCTAGATCGGAAGAGCACACGTCTGAACTCCAGTCACGA
>CAZELW010000148.1:0-2573 GCA_964513135.1 uncultured Dehalococcoidales bacterium | reverse complement strand
GTATTTTTTGCAGAATATTCACCAGCGGTATAGGGCTGGCGGCGTCTACCTCGATCCAGGCGCTGCCGTCTTCCGATCCGCCTCTGGCGGTAATGCGGAGGCCTTCGGTTTTCGAAAGATGCCTCTCCAGGATTCCTATCTGCTCATTGTCGACGGGCGGTGTAATATCTATCCTCAATTTACCACTGTAAATCTGACCCTGCTCATCGTATCGCATCGAAGTGGATTTGCTCTGGGTGCTGCTGTTATCGGCGGTTTCGCCATTTTTGTTGTTATTAACAGGCTGGGCCGGAGTCGGTTCGCTGGGCTGTGCCTTTTCCTGGACTTTCTCCTGGGAAACAACCGGAACAGTATCAGTCGGGCCCTGAGTTGGATTCTGATTCGATGTCGAATTAGAGCCGTTGGCAGGAGCAGTTTCCTCAGTAGGTTTCAGGTTGAAGTCGACGTTCCCGATAACTTGCTGCATTCTTCGCTGGATTTCCATCATGAACCGGTTCGATTCTGCAAGCTGGGCACTGACTTTGCTCTTAGCGGCGTTAACAATATCCTCGGCATCTTTGCGCGCTTTTTGGAGAATCTGGTTTTTTTCTGTTTCAGCAGCTCGTTTGGCATCCGCGACAGCGGCAGAAACCATGTCTTCACTTTCTTTCTGTGCCCGCGCTTTAGCCTGCGCGATAATATCCGCTGCTTCTTTTTCGGCATTCGCAGCAGCTACCTTTCTGGCGGCTTCTTTTATCTGTTCTGCCTCCAGAACGGCCTTTTCTTTTATCTCAACGGCCGATCTGTTTATCTCCTGGGCTTTCTTTTCGGCCTCTGCCATGTATTGCCCGGATATTTGAGTAGCTTCTTTATTGGCTTCAGCTAACAGTCTGGCTGCTTCATCACGGGCCTCCTGGAGAATCCTGGTTGTTTGCTTTGAAGCCTCCTCTCTGGCGGTACGGAAAATGGCATCCACCTCTTTCCGCGTTTTTTCCTTGGCGTCTCTTCTAATTGCCTCATCAGCATCTTTAACAAGCTGCTCAGCTCTCTTCTGGGCCTGGGAGATCAAGCTGTCGGCCTCCCGTGTGGCGCGTTCTTTTGCCTGGCTTATTATTAGCTGCGCTTCCTCCTGGGCTTTCGAAGTGAGCTTGGAAGATTCCTGATAGGCCTTGGTCAGGATAAGTTTGGCTTCCTTTTCGGCCGATTCACGAATACTTTCCCTCTCTTTTCGAAAAGCATCAGCTATCTTTTGCCGGAATTCATCGAAAACTATATCTGTGTCACCAGCCTGGATAACGATTTTATCCGGAGCAGTTACCATCTTAGTACTCCTTTAGAGGCAATAGTATCTCAAACCAAAATAAAAAGACATGAATATGATAAAACCCAACACTCACATTTTATTTGATGGGCAAAAAATGTAAATAAGAAAATAGTCATGGATCGTCCGGATGATCGCTTCAGAACAAACGGGCAGAACATCTGGTTTGATTTAACAGTTGGACTTTGTTATCTTAGGAATAACAATCAGTGTACAAAGAGGACTGATGGATTATGGAAATGTATTATAAATACGCTTTATGTATTATAAAGGATAATAAATTACTCCTTCAGGAAGAGGAAGGAGAAGACCTCTATCTATTGCCGGGAGGCAGGCCTGAGGATAGCGAAGGCGCTATTCAGGCGCTTTGCCGCGAAGTGAAGGAAGAGTTGGGAATAGAGCTGGATCTTGCCACGCTGGATTTTTTAGGACAGTTCGAGGATGTTGCCGAAGAAAATCCGAATGCCCTGGTGCGGGTGGAATTATACCACGGTAATTATCATGGTGAGTTGAAACCGGGAGCAGAGGTCAAAAAACTCATCTGGTTTGATAAGAACGATGATTGGACCATGCTTCCATCGATTACCAGGAACAAGATACTGCCGGCTTTAATTGAAAAGGGATTATTGACTTAATATGGTATCCGATAAGGGATATACAGGGTATTCACTCAGACCGGAATTACTTTCGCCCGCGGGCGATTTCGATAGTTTACAGGCGGCGGTAATAAATGGAGCGGATGCGGTTTATCTCGGCTCCCGGGACTTCAACGCCCGGGTCCATGCCCGCAACTTTTCCATGGAAGAGCTGAAAAAAGCTGTGAGCTACTGCCACGGCCAGGGAGTAAAGGTCTATCTGACAATGAATACCCTGGTCAAGAACAGTGAGGTCATCCGTTTCTTTGACGCGCTCTCCTCTGCTTACACAGCCGGTATTGATGGAGTTATTCTTCAGCATCTCAGTTTTATAGATATCGTGAAAAAGAATTTCCCGGACCTGGCGGTCTTTGTATCCACCCAGGGAGCCGTGGGCAATACCGCTGCCGCCGGTATTGTGAAAGCGGCTGATAGGATTATTTTACCGCGGGAAATGTCTCTGGCTGATATTAAAAAGATGGTCGACGCAGGGTTCAAGGTGGAGATATTCGTGCACGGCGCTCTATGTTTCAGCTACAGCGGTCTCTGCCTCTTTTCCAGTTTTGTTAGTGGGAGGAGCGGTAATCGCGGCTGCTGCGCACAGATTTGCCGGCAGAAATTCAACAATTATTACCCTT
>CAZELW010000147.1:0-4359 GCA_964513135.1 uncultured Dehalococcoidales bacterium | reverse complement strand
AATCTGCGCCCGATACGGATAGAGTAGTCCACCATCTTATCCACTTCTTCTTCGCTCAGGCTAACTCCGGGATAGACCGACATGGCATCTCCACTGTGTACACCGGCCCGCTCGATGTGTTCCATAATTCCGGGGATCAACACATCTTCACCATCGCAGATGGCATCTACTTCGCACTCTTTCCCCTCCAGGTATTTGTCGATAAGGACCGGGTGGCGGTTATCCAGATCGATGGCCGCTGACATATACCGGACCAGCTCGGTAGCATTATGCACTATTTCCATGGCACGGCCGCCCAGAACATAGCTCGGACGCACCATTACCGGATAGCCGATCAGCTTGGCAGCATTGAGGGCTTCATCGATGTTAGTCACACCGGAGCCGGGCGGCTGCGGGATACCCATCTGGCTGAGGACTTCCTCAAACCTGCGGCGGTTTTCCGAAAGGTCGATATTTTCGGCACTGGTCCCCAGTATCGTCGCTCCTGATTGCGCCAGCGGGTTGGCCAGGTTAATAGCAGTCTGGCCGCCAAACTGGACGATAGACGGTGTACATTGCATCGTTCCATCACTGTCACTGCTGCCGTTTTCGTTCTCCAGGATATCTCTCAAACTCTCTTCATCCAGCGCTTCGAAATACAACCGGCTGCTGGTATCGAAATCAGTGGAGACAGTTTCCGGATTGGAGTTGACCAGGATGCTTTTATATCCGGACTCCTTTAAAGCCCAGGAGGAATGCACGCTGCAATAATCGAACTCAATCCCCTGTCCGATACGGATCGGTCCGCTACCGATGACTACCGCCTTGTTGCCTTTCAGGCTTTCAGCTTCATTTTCCTGTTCGTAGGTGCTGTAAAAATAGGGAGTTTCAGCGGCGAACTCGGCGGCGCAGGTATCCACCATCTTATACACCGGCCGAATATTCCACTGCTGCCTCAGACCTCTGACCTGTTCAGGGAGACGGTCTGCCAGGGTGCCAATCTGAACATCGGAGAACCCCAGCCGTTTGGCTTCCCACATCAAATCCGGGGTCAGCGGCTGTGACAGCAACTGTTTCTCCATGTCGATGATATTCATAAATTTACTGAGGAACCACATATCGATGCGGGTTTTCTCTGCAATCACCTCCGGGTCAACGCCACGGCGCAAGGCCGCCATAATTACCCAGAGACGCAAATCATGAGGGTGCAGCGGATAAGAGTCAATATCCTGCGTAAAAACCCATCCGGGGTCCTCCCATAGCAACGAGCGTTTGCCGAATTCCAGGGAACGGACCGCTTTCTGCAAAGCGGCTTCGAAAGAGCGGTCGATAGCCATGACTTCGCCGGTAGCTTTCATCTGCGTACCGATAACCCGGTCTCCGGAGGAAAATTTATCGAAAGGCCAGCGAGGAATTTTAACTACTACATAGTCCAGGGCCGGCTCGAAGGCGGAAACGGTCTTGCCGGTGACCTGGTTGGGTATCTCGTCCAGGCGTTTCCCAGTGGCAATCTTGCCGGCGACCCGGGCGATGGGGTAGCCGGTGGCTTTGCTGGCCAGGGCGGAACTGCGGCTGACCCGCGGATTGACTTCGATCACATAATAGGGTGTTTTACCGGTCCTGCAGGAGGGATTGGGGTGCAGGGCGTACTGCACGTTGCAGCCGCCTTCAATACCCAGCGCCCGGATAATATTCAAGGCGGACGAGCGCAGCATCTGGTACTCTTTATTGGTCAAAGTCTGGCTGGGCGCCACCACGATGCTGTCTCCGGTATGGACCCCCATCGGATCGATGTTTTCCATATTGCAGACGGTGATGCAGTTATTAGCGGCGTCCCGCATGACCTCATATTCTATTTCTTTCCAGCCGGCCACCGATTTCTCCAGCAGGACCTGGTGTATGGGGCTGGCGGAGATACCTCTCTGGCAAACATCTTCAAATTCTTCCCAGGTGTTGGCGATGCCGCCGCCGGTGCCGCCCAGGGTGTATGAAGGACGGATGATAAGCGGCAAGCCGATTTGCTGACCGATTATCCGGGCTTCATCCATGCTGTTGGCCACATCGCTGTCCACTACCGGTTCGCCGATGTCTATCAGGAGCTTTTTGAACAAATCTCGCTGCGAGGCGGTGCGGATGGTCTGAATGGGTGTGCCCAGGCACCTGACATTATACTTATCAAGCACACCGGCATCTGCCAGATCAACCGCCAGGTTGAGTCCCACCTGCCCGCCCAGGGTAGGCAGGATGCCGTCCGGGCGCTCGCGCTCGATAACGCGGGTGAGCGAATCCAGAGTCAGAGGCTCGATATATATTACATCGGCGACTTCTTCATCGGTCATGATCGTAGCCGGATTGGAGTTGACCAGCACCGAAATCACTCCTTCCTCACGCATGGCTTTGCAGGCCTGCGTTCCGGCGTAGTCGAATTCTGCCGCCTGCCCGATAACGATCGGTCCGGACCCTATGATTAATACTTTTTTCGGTTTATCCAACGGGATTAACTCCTGTCTTTATAGATTTTCGTCTGGCTTTCTTTGATCATATCGATAAAATTATCGAAAAGGTAGCGGCTGTCCAGGGGACCGGGGAAGTCCTCGGAGTGATACTGAATGGAGAACATGGGCAAATATTTATGCCGCAGCCCCTCGACGGTGTTGTCATTGAGATTGATATGGGTGATCTCCAGTTCTTTCGGCAGGCAGTCCGCATCCACTGCATAGCCGTGGTTCTGGGCGGTGATATGGGTGTGTCCGGTGGCCAGCTCCTTAACCGGATGATTTCCGCCACGGTGGCCGAATTTCAGCTTGAAGGTCTTGCCGCCGAAAGCCATGGCGATGAGCTGATTGCCAAGGCAGATTCCCATGATCGGCTGCTTGCCGGCCAATCCGCGAACGGTGTCCACCGCATAATCCAGCAGTTCCGGATTGCCCGGCCCGGGTGAGAGCAGGACACCGTCGGGCTGAGTCTCCAGGATTTCCGGGGCACCGGCAGTGCAGGGGAATACCGTTACCGAGCATCCCCTATTGGCCAACTGCCGCAGGATATTGTATTTCAGACCACAGTCCAGGACGGCTACTCTGTAGCGAGAGGATTTTTCCTCCGGTGATTCAATATTGCAAAGGCCGGGAGTCCCCTCAGGCCGCTTCCGGCAGGGATCATGCAGATTGCAGGTCCGGCAGGGCAGCCCGTACTGGTACCGGTCTCTGGTGGTAATGTCCTTAACGAAATCGATTGAACCGTAATCAGGCAAATTACCCAACATCTCCATCGCTTCGCCCGGCGTGCGGGTCGTGGTCAGGTAGCCCATCATTACTCCGTGGCTGCGGAGCTTACGTGTGATGGCGCGGGTATCCAGTCCCCGGATGCCCGGTATATTGTTTTCCAGGAGGTACTCATGAAGCGTCTTTTCGCTTAAATAATGGCTTGGCCGGGCGCATTCATCACGCACGATGAATCCCCTGACCTGGACCTGGCGGGACTCTATATCCAGATCGTTGATGCCGTAATTTCCGATAAGAGGGTAGGTGGCAAGAACAATTTGACCGGCATAAGAGGGATCGGTGAGTATTTCCTGGTAGCCCGTCATGCTGGTATTAAAAACCACTTCCCCGTAGGTATCGGTCTCAGCACCAAAGGAGTAACCTTCATAAACCGTTCCATCCTGAAGCACCAGGATTGCTCGCTTAGTCATAAGATAACCACCTTTCCGGTTCAGAGGTTAACCATTCAATGAGCCGTTGTCCATCAGATTCAGGCAGCCGATCAATGGATCAAGCGCCCTGGCCATGGTTCCGGCAGCTTAACCTCAAACTCAAATTCAACTGTTGATACAGGCTTCCAGAGATTCCCTGTCCCGATATACTATTTTTCCCTGGAACATGGTCAGCATTACCTTGCCCTTTAATCTGGAGCCTCCCAGGGGCGTATTCTTTCCCCTGGAAAAAAACTCCCGCGGGTCTACTATCCACTCTTTTTCCGGATCGAAGAGCACGACATCAGCCGGACCTCCGACCTCCAGTACACCCAGCTTTCCCCACCTCTCCCCGATAATGCGGGCGGGCTCCCGCGTCAATTTTGAAATCAATAAACTTAAATCGAGGCTTCCCTCATGGACAAGCCTCATCAGCATGCCCATGGCGGTTTCCAGCAGGCTAATGCCGAATGGAGCGCTGCCGAACTCGCAGAGTTTCTCTACATCAGTATGGGGCGCATGATCGGTGGCAATCGCATCGATCGTATTGTCCTTCAATCCCTGTATCAAGGCCCGGATATCCTGTTCAGTCCGCAGGGGAGGATTGACCTTGGCATTGGTATTGTAGCCCAGCACCTTTTGTTCGGTAAGTGTGAGGTGGTGGGGTGTGACCTCGGAGGTTACCCGGA
>CAZELW010000146.1:0-4361 GCA_964513135.1 uncultured Dehalococcoidales bacterium | reverse complement strand
TACACCCTATCCTACACTCTTTCCCTACACGACGCTCTTCCGATCTGATATATGCCATATCTGCAGCAGTGAGCCCCGGGACCGGACGAAAATATGTATTGTTGAGCAGCCGCAGGATATTCTGGCGCTGGAACACACCCGGAAATATAACGGACTGTACCATGTTCTGCACGGCGCTCTTTCACCAAGTGAAGGTATCGGCCCCGACGATCTGAGAATAAACGAGCTTATTGACCGACTAAAAAGCGGTCAGGTCACCGAGGTAATACTGGCCACCAACACTAATCTTGAAGGAGAGCAAACAGCGCTGTACCTGCACCGGCTAATAGCGCCTCTGGGGATCAAGGTGACCCGTCTGGCCCGCGGTCTCCCCTTCGGTACGGAGCTGGAATATGCCGACGATGTTACACTCAGTCGGGCATTGGAAGGTCGACAAGAATTTTAGCTGTCTCCTGCTCCAGGCGCCTCTTTCCAGGGTTTTTAGCCGGGAATGCGGTCTCACCCGTTCATCTAATGCGTTCAATTTTTCACTTTTGCTTTGTCCTGGTGTACAATATAGTGCGAAGATTGGAAAGCGTGGTGAATTAATTGGTAATAAATCTTGACCCGCTCAATAGTATCAAAAATCAATTTCCGGAAAAGTTCGCCGCTACGGAAGACATCTTCCGACATATTCACCGGGGAGACAGGATATTTATAGCCTCTGCGTGTGGAGAACCCCAATATCTGGTACGCGAACTGGTTAAATATGCGGAATCTTATCCAAAGGCTTTCTTCGACGCCGAAGTGATTCATATCTGGACGCTTGGCCTGGCGCCATATACCGAAGAGCGGTTTAAATACAATTTCCGGCATAACTCTTTCTTTATCGGCAACAGCACCCGCGAGGCGGTAAACAAGGGACTGGCGGACTACACCCCGGTCTTCCTTTCCGAAGTGCCCGGACTCTTCGCCCGGAAATTCATTCCTGTAGATATCGCCCTGATCCAGACATCTTTGCCTGACGAACACGGGTATCTGAGTCTGGGAATCAGTGTAGACATTGTGAAAGCAGCGATCGATCAGGCCTCCATGGTAGTAGCCCAGGTCAATTCCCGCATGCCGCGGACACACGGCGACGGTTTCATACATGTCAGTAAAGTAGACTACCTGGTGCCCTATAATGAACCCCTACTGGAGTTTACTTTCTCCCCGGTCACTCACAGCCAGGTAATTCAGGAGATCGGTAACTATGTTTCCCGTCTGGTACAGGATGGGGACACCATTCAGGTCGGGTACGGAAGCGTACCGGATGCCATCCTTATCAATTTTGCCGGAAAAAAACATCTCGGAGTGCACACCGAACTCCTTGGCAACGGGATTGTAGAGTTGATGAAGATGGGAGTGATCGACAACAGCCGGAAAACCATCGACCGGGGCAAGACCGTTACATCTTTCTGTATGGGCGACCAGGAAACCTATGATTATGTCAACGATAATCCAGCGATAGAATTTAAAACTATTGATTATACCAATAATCCGCTCATCGTGGCACAGCATGAATCCCTGGTGGCAATCAACAGCGCCCTGCAAGTAGACCTGACCGGCCAGACTACGGCTGAGTCCCTGGGTAAAACTTTTTACAGCGGCATGGGAGGACAGCCCAGCTTCATGAGAGGAGCAGTGTTATCGCCAAGAGGACGGTCAATACTGGTACTGCCCTCCACCGCCAATAATGATACGGTGTCCCGCATCGTTCCTTTCCTGAGCGAAGGGGCAGGCGTAACCCTTAACCGCGGCGATATCCATTACGTGGTCACAGAATACGGAATCGCCTACCTGCACGGCAAGAACATTCGTGAGCGGGCAATGGAACTGATTTCCATTGCTCATCCAAAATTCCGCCGGGATTTAATCGAGGAAGCCAAAAAACAGAACCTGATATACAAAGACCAGGCGTTTATACCCGGAAAGGCGGGGGAATACCCCAAAGAAATGGAAACGTACCGCACCACCAAAACAGGGCTGGAGATATTCCTCCGCCCGGTTAGAATGAGCGACGAACCCCTGATAAAAGATCTCTTTTACAGTCTTTCCGATAACAGTATGTACCGACGGTTTATTTCCCGCCGTCAGGACATGCCGCATGAGAGACTTCAGGAATTTGTAATCATAGATTACAGCCGTGAAGTGGTAATCCTGGCGACCCTGAAAGAAGGCGATAAAGAGATAGTTGCCGGACTGGGCCAATACAACATTGACCCGAATACGCATACCGCCGAAGTCGCTTTCGTGGTCAGAGATGATTATCAAAACAGGGGCATTGGAGGCGAATTGCTATCCTATCTGACCTACCTTGCCAGAAAACAAGGCCTTCTTGGTTTCACGGCAGAGGTACTGGTAGAAAACCGCCCCATGCTTCACCTGTTCGAAAAAATGGGATTTCTCATGGATAGGAGAATTGAGGACCAGATGTATGAATTAAAGATGGCGTTTAGTGAGGCAATCAGTCATGTATAGCAAGCCGGATATCAAGTATTTGTTTGAACCCAGAGGGGTCGCTATCATCGGAGCATCTCGTGATGCCAGTAAAATAGGCCACAAATTCGTCCAGAACATAGCGGCTTCCGGATACAAAGGTAAAATTTATCCAGTGAACCCTGAAGGCGGAGAAATCCTGGGTTTCAAAGTGTATCCCAAAGTCGAGGACATCGACGGCGTTGTAGACATCGCCTGCATAGTGATACCCGCCAGGCTGGTCTACGAATCAATAAAAAGCTGCTGCGCGAAGGGCGTCAAATTCGGGGTCATTATTGCGTCCGGCTTCTCGGAGATCGGCAATACGGCTGAGGAAAAGAAGATTGTGGCTTATGCCCGCGAACACGGAATGCGGATTTTGGGGCCTAATATCTTCGGCATCTACTCTTCGGCAGTGTCTGTCAATGCCACTTTCGGACCCAAGAATGTCCGTCCCGGTCATGTGGCAGTAATAACACAGAGCGGCGCCGTCGGCATCGGTATGATGGGTAAGACCGTTACGGAAAATATCGGACTTTCAGCCATTGTTTCAGTAGGCAATAAGTCCGATATCGATGAATCAGACCTCCTGGAATACCTGGTAGCACAGGATGAAACCAAAATCATCCTGATGTATATTGAAGGCGTTTCGGACGGAGAGAGGCTGGTCAATATTCTCAGGGAAGCGGTAAAAAAGAAACCGATTATCGTCATCAAGTCCGGACGGTCCAAGCGGGGTGCTCTGGCCGCCGCCTCTCATACATCCTCATTGGCCGGCGAAGACCGGGTTTTTGACGATATTATCAGGCAATGCGGCGTTCTGCGCGCCGAGACCATCCAAGATGCCCTCACCTGGTGCCATTATCTGGCCAGTATACCTTATCCCAAAGGTGAGAATGCGATCATCATCACCAACGGCGGTGGCATCGGGGTACTTGCCGCCGACGCCTGTGAGAAGTTTAATGTCAATCTCTTTGATGATGTGGAAACTTTGGCCAAAATTTTCGAGGAAGTAATTCCTGCCTTCGGCTCATCCAAAAACCCCATCGACCTTTCTGGCCAGGCCCCGTCCGAATATTACGACACATCCCTGACCGCAGCTTTAAACGCCAAAGAAGTAGATGCGGTGATTTGCCTGGCCTGCGAGACAGCGGTATTCGATCCTGACGCTTTCAGCGAAATAGCACTAAGGCAGGTAAAAGCATATGGGAATAAAAAGCCTCTGGTTTTCTCTCTCTTCGGCGGATCCAAGATAGAATACCATATCAATAATTTTCAGAAACAGGACATCCCGTGCTTCCAGGATGTTTATGAGTCCGTCTCCCTGATGGGGGCACTGTATTACTTACATCGTGTTCGCAACAACCCGCCGGACATCATTTCCCCGGTCGATATGGATGTGAAACAGATGAATGAGATAATCCGGGCGGTCAGAGCAGACAATCGGACATTCCTTCTGGCTTCAGAAGCTCAAGCCCTGATGAGAATAGCCGGAATTCCGATTCCGAAGAGCCGCATCGCACGTAACCTGGATGAAGCTGTCCGGCATGCTGAAGAGATCGGTTATCCAGTGGTAATGAAGATCGTATCCAAAGACATTATCCATAAGAGCGATGCCGGAGGCGTCGCCCTGGACCTCGATAACCGCAATGAGGTTATCGACGCTTATCAGGCGATCATGCATAATGCGCGCGCCTATAAAGCGGATGCCAAAATCGAAGGAGTCGAGGTCGATGAAATGGTACGGGACGAAATCGAAACGATCGTAGGAGCCCGGCGAGACAACTCTTTCGGACCCACAGTCATGTTCGGGCTTGGCGGTATTTATGTTGAAGTTATGAAAGACATCGCTTTCCGGGCTTTCC
>CAZELW010000145.1:0-4362 GCA_964513135.1 uncultured Dehalococcoidales bacterium | reverse complement strand
ACGAGATGGAATCTCGTGACTGGAGTTCAGACGTGTGCTCTTCCGATCTTGACTGTCCAGGTTACTTACAGCGTGACCAAGTAAACATTTTGGGCAGATAAAATAACCGGCAAAGCCGGAGGAGATGTGCGGGAAGACGTCGTCTCTCCGGCTTTGCTGTGATAGCCGGTATACAGTCAACACCGGAGAGATATCCCCGTACAACCGGCGCGGGCATGATTTCGCAACGACAATTTAAGGAACAGTGAAGACTCATTATTCAGTCTCCATCTCCGCAAGTAGAAGAAGGGTAATCAATGAGGATAGACGCCAGGTATGGCTTAGAGACGATACCAGGAAAATTACAGGCTGCCGCGCTCAGTCCGAAGTGGCAGATCGCCCTTTTGGGGCTGGTCTACATAACGATACTGGGACTGCTTTTCAATACTGTTTACAAGATAGAATATTCCGGCACCGGGCTCTATTTCGACTATGCTTCCAAAGTGCTGGGCGGCGGTATGCCCTACCGGGATTTTGCCATGGAATATCCTCCATTTTCTCTGGTATTTTTCATCCTTCCGCGCCTCCTGGCGGCCGAATGGCAAACTTACGCTATTTTTTATCAGGCGGAAGTAATGATCTTCGTCCTGGCAGGGCTTCTGGCGGTCTATCATATGGCGCACCGGCTGGGCAAATCCCCCTGGCAATTGCTTTCCGCTTATACCCTGGGCATTGTGGCGGTGGGACCCATCACCGCCCAGCAGTATGATATTTTCCCGGCGGTAATGACCTTACTGTCGATATATTTCTTTATATCAGGCCGACACAAGGCTGCCTGGGCCCTTTTAACTCTGGGGGCCCTGACAAAAATCTTTCCCGCTGTTATTGCGCCGATATTCCTGCTCTACTATATCCGTGAACGCCAATACAAGAATATCCTGGTGGGTATTATCACCTCCGCAGCGGTAAGCCTGGCGGTCTTGCTTCCTTTCTTTATCGCCGATCCGGCCGGACTGGGAAGTTTATACAGCTATCACGGTCAGAGGGGAATTCAGATCGAGAGTACCTACAGCTCTATCCTTATTCTCGGCCATCAATTGGGATGGCTAAAGGTCGGGACCGGGTTCGATTTCGGCTCCTATAATCTGGTGGGGCCGACGGCGGACACACTGGCCCGGATATCCGTGCTGCTGCTCCCGCTGTTATTGGCGTCAGCCTACTGGTTCATCTACCGCCGGATGAAGGAGGCGCTCAATCCGGTCGAGGAGATTGCCACCTATTCCCTACTGGCAACTGCTTTGCTGATAGCTGCCAGTAAAGTCTTCTCGCCCCAGTACCTTATCTGGCTTTGTCCGCTTGTCCCGTTCATCGGCGGGAGGTCGCGGTATATTTTGTGGACGGTATTTATCGCAGCGGGTATACTGAGCTACCAGATTTTCCCGGTACACTACCTGGACCTCGTTGAACTTAAACCTGGGGTGACTGCCGCCCTTTTGGCCAGGAACCTGCTGATTATCGCGATGGTTCCACTGGTGATCATTTCCCTTAAACGGAGCGAGAAAGCAGCCCGCGACCAAAGTCGAAATTTGAACCGGCGTAATGCGGTGATGGTATCATAAGAGAGGCTTACACACCCTGACAGCCCAAAAGTCCAGAAAAGGAGGTTAACATAAATGCCTTACTGTCCCAAATGCAGGGATGAATTTCAGGACTGGGTCGAAGTCTGCCCGGACTGCCGGGTGCCTCTGGTAGACGAACTGCCACAAGACCTCGCTCAGACTCCGTTGCCGGAAACTGAAAAATGCAGCGGTCCGCTGGCGCATCTGGTCACCGCGCCCAATGAAGCGGTAGCCGGGATGTGGCAGGGAATTCTGGCCGAACACCAAATTCGTTCTATGATCAAGAGCGCTAATCTGAAAGCTGCGATGTATGCCCTGCCTTTCAACCTTCAGTGCGAGATTTTCGTGCTGGCTTCGGACCTGGAAAATGCGCGGGAAATTTTAGAGCCGTTTATTAACGGGGAGTAATCTTCCAGAGAATGGCTTTTTGGCGCGAGAGGGTTTAAACTGAGCCTGAAAATATTTTGATCAGGAGGCTGATTGATAATTGATAGAGCAACCCGGACGATAAGAAGGATAGCAGTCGGGAAAGAGCAGGACTTCACCTTCAGGAGAAGAGAATATTTAGATATCCCGCAGCTCAGCCGGATAGATTTATACCTGCATATCCCCTTCTGCAAGACCTTATGTCCGCACTGTCCGTACAACCGAATAAAATACGATGAGGCACTGGTGGAGCCCTATACCCGGTCAGTTTTAAATGAGATTGAGCAGTATTTTTCGAGGCTGGGCCGGGTTGAAATTTCCTCGCTTTACATCGGCGGAGGCACCCCCACTACCATGACCGCCGGGCTGGGAACGATTATAAGGTCCCTGCGGGAGAAGTTTAACATCACCGGCAATATCGGGATCGAGACCAGTCCCGGTGATCTGAACAGGGAAATTATCAAGGCTTTAACGGACATGGGGGTGAATATGATCAGCCTGGGTGTGCAGAGCTTCGATGATCCCTGTTTGAAAGCCCTGGGCCGGAACTATGATTCGGCCCAGGCGCATGCGGCTGTTGACCTGGCCTGCTCCGCGGGCTTCGAAACGGTCAATCTCGACCTGATGTTTACTCTGCCCGGGCAGAGATTGGAAAAGGTTCTCGAGGACATGAAAGAGGCCATTCGGACAGGAGCCGACCAGGTGACGGTCTATCCCCTGTTCACTTTTCCTTACTCCTCGATCGGCCGCTACCGCCGGATCAACAGGGTAAAAATGCCGGACTTCTTTCAGCGAAGGCAGATGTACAAAGCGATTCAAAACTATTTTACCCGGAGCGGATACCACCAGGTATCTGTATGGGGATTTGAGAAGGACAATTTGCCGCGATATTCATCGGTTACCCGGGATACCTATATCGGTTTGGGCGCCGGGGCTGGTTCCAGACTGCCGAATGTTTTCTATTTTAATACGTTTTCCGTTAAAGAATATATTGAAACCGCCCTATCAGGCAGACTGCCGATTGCTATCGCCATGGATATGACTCCCAAATTACAGAAGTATTACTGGCTCTACTGGCGGTTGTATGAGACCTGTATCGACCAGCGGCGCTGGCGAGAGGAGTATGGAGAAAACAGGCTAACCCAAAGCCTCTTTAAGATAATGGAAATCCTGGGACTGTCCAGGCAAAAGGAAAACCAAATCACCCTGACTGAGAGGGGGGCTTTTTATATTCACCTGCTCCAGAACTATTTTATGCTGGGCTATATCAACAAGGTCTGGACCGCGGCGATGAGCGAGCCCTGGCCGGAAAGGATAGAAATTTAGATGGCGGAAGCATCTCGCATTCGAAACCAACTTATAAAAGCCGCCCGGGCCTGGTCCCTCAGGCAGGATTCGGACCGGGCATTAGCCCGGAGGCTGCGCCGGGAAGCGGTCCTGCTGAATCACGCTTATTATTTTCGCAATATCCCGGTCTACCGGAAGCTGGCGCAGGAGGAAGGTGTCGGCGAAGCTACGGATATCGAGACCATCAAGAAGAAATTGCTGCTCAGCGATGATATTTTCAAGAGCTACAGCCAGGAGTGGCTGGACAGCGGCGACTTCCGCCGGATGAACCTCTGGATTTCGGGTATTTACCACCAGCGGATTGCCCTGGATGCTGAGGGAGTGAAATCGGTAGACGACTGGCTGGACAGTCTTGAGGCTGACGGCGTTAATCTCAGCTTTAGCTCGGGCACTTCCGGTGTTTTTTCTTTTGTGCCGCGAAACAAACAAGGCTGGGACATGGCGAAGACCGCCAATATCTGTTACCTGGCGGCATTGCTGGCCGACCTCAAGGTCAGCACATCAGGCGGCTTTCCACTGAAAAAAGCGGCAACCCTGCTGCCTCCAGAGGCCTTCGTAAAGGTCGTCGGTCAGATGGGCCTTCCGGACTTTGATGCCTTTTTCCTTGGCTTCAAACAGGGGAGGATGGGCAATCAAAGGTTAATGCAGGAACTGGCCCCACTTTTTCGCAAACACCACTTCCTGTATGGTACAGACCTAACAGCTTCCGTTTTACGCTGTCTCAGGCGAGGTGCCCGGACTGAAGAAGAGGAGAAGCTGGTTAAAGAATTCCGAGACCAGGTTGTCCGGCAGAGCGACAGAAAATACATGGATATCATTGAAAGTATCAGAGCTTCAACTCGCGAAGGACAAAAGGTCTTCATTTTCGGTGCGCCTTACCAGTTCAAGGAGCTTTGCGAGATTATCTCCGGGTGTCACGGGAAGCTGACTTTAAACCAGGGAAGCCTTGTTCTTTACGGCGGAGGCTGGAAGTCCTTCACCGGCGAGGCCC
>CAZELW010000144.1:0-4395 GCA_964513135.1 uncultured Dehalococcoidales bacterium | reverse complement strand
CCCCCCCACCCAATCCTACACTCTTTCCCTACACGACGCTCTTCCGATCTGAGCTTTATCATATTTGAAGGTCCAGCCGGCTTTAGTATCTCGCTTCAAGGCATATTTTACCTGGTGCCGGATAAAGTCCTCTGCCTGGCGCGGTTCCATCCTCTTCATATAGGTAATTGCCTCTTCTTCCGAACCGAATGCATCAGGCTCACTGTCACGGTCCCTTTCCATGCGCTCTATTCCCTCTTTACTTATCTCCGGGCCGATATCTACGATTACCAGAGCGCTCACCAGCTCAGGATGACGTGCTGCATAAATGATCCCATTGATACCACCCATTGAATGACCGGCGAGATGGATCTTGTCCAGCCCCAGTTTGGCCGCAAACTCCTCCAGATCGGTGACGTAGTATCGTGGCCCGTAATTCTCAGCATGGTCGCTGTCACCATGGCCTCTCTGATCTAAAGCCAGGATATGATAATCATTATTCATCCTTTCGGCAAAGAAATCCCAGTAGTGAGCATTGCCGCACAGACCGTGCAGCAGGACCAGAACGGGTTCCTTTTCATTGCCCCAGTCCAGATAGTGAAGCTTCAGCCCGTTGACTTCTATAAATTTGTCCTCAGGCGGTGATATGCCTTCCATTTACCTCTCTTTCTCCCCTTCATTAATCAATAATCCTGAATCAATACCTGGTTCTGTTCAATCAGGGTCGACAGCGCCCTACACCCTGGACGTCATTCAGGTTTGGCAGCGCCCCACCCCTGGGGCGTCATTGCGAGAATCCTTTCCCCTTTCGAAGCAATCTAAAGGCCTTGAAGGCAGATTGAGGTTGGGAATTCCTCTTAAACGTTAGTATCTTATCACGCAGGAGGCTTCGAATGGAATACCTTAATACCCTCGCCGAAGGCGAGTCGGAATGGCGGGAGACCCTTCAGGGTGCCCCGAAGCATCTCAGTGAGGGGCGGTCCTTCACCCTTTACATAATATCATCACTGATCGTCACTCCGTCCCTTCTCCTTTACTATAGGGCATCAGGTAATTGAAAAAAAGAGGCGGGTTTGAAAACCCGCCTCTTTGTATAACCGGTTTAATTGATTTATTCGACCTTGATGATGCAGACATTGGCCTGTGCCAGGCCGCCGCACAAAGAGCCCATGGCATAACCGCCGCCCAGTCTCTGTAACTCGTACATGAGGTCCATGATGATTCTGGCGCCGGAAGCGGTGTTGGGATGACCGATGGCGATAGCGCTGCCGTTGACGTTGGTCTTCTCTTTGAGCTGGTTGAGTTTGGCCGTCTCATTGTCGCCGCCGGCCAGGATTCTCAAGGATACCAGGGGTACGCAGGCGAAAGCCTCGTTGATCTCCATGATCTTGATGTCATCCAGAGTGAGTCCGGCTTTCTTGAGGGCCATCAGCATACCGTATCCGGGGGCTTCCGGCATGCGGCTGGCATTCATGGCGAAGTGGACGTTGGTGACTATGGTGGCCAGCGGTTTCAGGCCTAATTCGGTCGCTTTCTCGCGGGTCATAAGAAGGATAGCGGAAGCTCCGTCGTTCAGGCCGGGGGCGTTGCCGGCGGTAATGGTCTTGGTATTATATACGGTCTTTAATTTGGCCAGGCTCTCCGGGGTTGTTCCGGGGCGGTACTGCTCATCGATGTCCAGTACCTTGGGATCGCCCTTGTCCTGGGGAATGGTTACCGGGAGTATCTCTTCCTTGAATTTTCCGGCTTTCCAGGCCTCACCGTATTTGGCGTGGCTGCGGGCCGCCCACTCGTCCTGCTCCGGTCTCTCAACGCCGTGCTGAAGAGCGATAATATCGCTGTCTACGGATACCGGGTTGAAATCTTTGTAGCCCAGGGCGAACAGGGGGTCTTCCATGGTAACATTGCCGATGCGGAAGCCGTTGAATCTCAGGTTTCTCAGGATTAACGGCTCGCGGGAGAAGGAGGTGGCGCCGCCGGCAATGGCAATATCGATTTCACCGGCTTTCATTTCCATGCAGGCCAGTTTGACCGCATGCATGGCGGAAACGCAGGCCATATCAAAGGAAATGGAGCCTGTTTCATGGGGTAGACCGGCTTTGATCAGGGTCTGGCGGGCTGCTACCGGAGTATATACATCTTTACAGGCCGAGGTATCACCGACGCCCCAGTATACGAAGCCGACGGCTTTGGGATCAAGATTAACTCTCCTTAAAACCTCTTTCATGGGAATGGCGCCCAGGTCGAAATAATCGATACCCTGGAGGGAACCGCCGTATCTCCCGAACGGGGTCCTGACAGCGCTGACGATCACAACATCATTTTTGCTAGTAACCACAGTTATCTCTCCTAATTATTATTTTTCTTTTCAACAGCTTCAAATTCGGAAGTGGGAGTCAGGTCCTATTTTTTGGGTTGAGTATAATCATAGAAGCCTTTACCGGTCTTGCGTCCGAGGGCTCCGGCATTGACCTGGGCTTTCAGCAGGGGAACGGGTCTCAATCTCTCACCGAAATCTTTATGCATAGTCTCCAGTCCGTGTAATACGATATCTGCGCCGGCCAGATCGCAGAGCTCCAGCGGGCCCATGGGGAAGTTGCAGCACAGCCGCATGGCTTTGTCGACTTCTTCCGGTTTGTTGCCGTCCATAATGCATTGAATCGCTTCATTCATTAGCACATCCACCAGTCGGGAAACAATAAAGCCGGCATAGTCTTTAGCCTCGCAGGGCTCTTTGCCGATCGCTTTGACAAATTCTTTGCTGGTCTCTACGACCTCAGGCGAGGTGTAAGTGCTGACGATGACCTCAACACCTTTCAGAAGGGGAACGGGATTCATGAAATGGATGCCGATGACCTTGTCTTTTCTCTTCACCGCGGTGGATATGGCGCCGATCGGCAGGGCGGAAGTATTGGAAGCCAGGATAGTTTCCGGGGGACAGACATCATCCAGCTCTTTAAAGATGCTGGCTTTAAGGTCCAGAATTTCCGGAGCGGACTCGATGACCAGTTGGGCGTTCTTGGCTTCTTTCATATCGAGGGAGGTCTTGATGCGGCCCAGGATGGCGGTCTTTTCAGCCTCCTGTAAAGTACCTTTTTTGATGAGCCTGTCCAGGCTTCCGCTGATAGTGCTCATGCCCTTGGCCAGAAACTCTTCTTTGATGTCAGTCATGATGACATTGTAGCCGGCCTGGGCTACAACCTGGGCGATACCATTACCCATCGTTCCTGCACCGATAACAGCAACAGTTTTAATCTCCACGAAACTAGCCTCCTTAATTAAATTTTATTTAATCTTTGCTTGTTATTAGTATGAAGGAGGGGAGGATATCTAAAATCGCTCCCTACAGCCTGACTAAAAACATCTCACTTGTTCTTGATTACAGGTTTCCTCTTTTCAAGAAACGCTGCCATACTTTCTTTCTGGTCTTCGGTAGCGAAGCATTGAGCGAAGCATTCAATTTCAATATTGAGGCCGGTATTGAGGTCCGTATTGGCTCCGTTATTAATAGCGGACTTGGCCAGTTTCAATATGGCGCTGCTCTTCCCCAGTAGTTTCTGCGCCATCGCCCTGGCTTCATTCATCAGTTCGGCGGGAGGGACCACTTTATTGAGCATGCCCATTTCATAAGCTTTTTTGGCGTCGATCATGTCCCCGGTGTAGATCAGCTCTTTAGCGCGATTGATCCCGATCAACCTCTGCAGCCTCTGGGTGCCGCCGGAACCCGGTATGATGCCGACATTTATCTCGAGCTGTCCAAAACGGGCGTTCTCCGAGGCGATAATGATATCGGCGCTCAAAGCCAGTTCGGAGCCGCCGCCGAGAGCATAGCCGTTGACCGCAGCAATAACCGGCTTGTCTATGTTCCAGATAAGATCATAGGTCCTTTTCAGTTTGGAGGAGAAAGCGCGGGCTTCCGCCGCACTCAGTTTGGCCATGTTGGTAATATCGGTGCCGGCTACGAAGGATTTTTCTCCGCTTCCGGTGATAATGACCACTCTGACCTCGCTGTCACTTTCGATTTCCTGGAATAGCTGGAGAAGTTCGTCATAAGCCTGGTCGTTGAGAGCGTTCATAGCCTGGGGGCGGTTGATAGTAACAATACCGATGCCGTTGTCTTTCTCATAGAGAAGAGTTTGATAAGCCAAAAGATCCTCCTTTTGCCGTATTCGGCTATGTTTATTTGATGCAGCCAGAAGATTATCATGTGATGAATATCACTAAACATATATAGTTTAGACCTTAGTGAGATTCCAGTCAAGAAAGTGCATTGTTGGATAATCGAGTTGTGACTATTCCAGGCGGACTTTTCTGTCTGACTGTTATGCCCTTTCCCGTCATTCCGCGCCCAACCCTTTGACCGTCATTGCGAGGCTCCTGAACCTCCCCGAAGCAATCTGAAGGCCTTGAAGGCAG
>CAZELW010000143.1:1781-4416 GCA_964513135.1 uncultured Dehalococcoidales bacterium | reverse complement strand
TTCTGCATTCTTATCTTAGCTCAGGGATACCCACGGTTTCATTATTTCAGGAGAAAGGGGAGGCTGGTTTGGCGGGTGAATCTCGCACCAGCCTCTACACGCTGGATACAGAGTGTATTAATTGCGTCACGTATGGAGTTGTTCTGAAAACAGGGCCGCCGGACAGGTCAGGTGCGTCTAAATATGGCCCTTATCAGCCACCAAACAATCAGCACCACAGCAACCGCCAAGATGATCCAGAGAAGAGGGCCAGTTATGAATTCCAGAACAAATCCAAGTATCCATAGTAGCAACAAGATAAGACCGATAACCAAGAGAATCGTAAGCATGTTATCCACCCCCATCCCATCCTAAGCGACTTATTTATCAGTCAGCTATAAATACATTATAGCACCCTTTTACTGCATTAAAACGATTATTTTCAGGCGGTTAAGGTACCTTTTTCCATGAGGAGAATTAAATACCAGGATATGTTCTAAAATATAAGTATACTTTGAAAATGCGAGTACAGAAGACAGGAAATCAGGAAAAGGAGGCCGCTATGAGTGAACAAATGCAGACTGTTGAAGCCGTCAGGACCGCGATACAAATGGAGATCGATGGAAAGGAATTCTACCTGAAAGCCGCCCAGGCCAGTCAGAATCCTCTGGGTAAGAGCCTTTTCCAGCAACTGGCGAAAGAAGAGGACAACCACCGCCTGAAATTTGAGGAAATATATAAAGCCATCCAGGCAAACAAGGCCTGGCCGGAAGTCGATATCACGCCACATGGAGGCAAGGAGCTTGAAACGCTCTTTGCCAGGGCTGAAAAAAACGTAGCTTCTACCGATACTGAACTGGAAGCTGTACAGACCGCGATGAATATGGAAAATAAAACCCGTGATTTTTATAGGGACCGGGCTGGGAAAGCCTCTTTCCCGGCAGAAAAGAATTATTACCAAACCCTGGAAAGAGAGGAAGCCGCCCATCATATGTCACTATATGATTACTACGAGTATATGAAAGACCCGGCCGGGTGGTTTACCATGAAGGAAAAACACTCTCTTGACGGCGGATAGACTATATCGGGCGGACTGGCGGTATTTCCGCTCGATGATGATTGGCCTGCCACTCTTCCGGGAGATACCGGGTATCACAGAGGCTTACAGAGAAAAGAGAGGCAGGCCAATTAATATATGCTAGCCCTGACGGGCATGAAGGCTATACGGAAGCCAGGCAACGGGCAGACCGCGACAAAGCCGGTTTAACAAGACCATACCTAACCCTGACTATTTGGTCTATAATAGTTGTGATATACTGTATGCTGCCAGGTGACGGGTATGAATATGGAAGATGTTCGATCCAGGATCGAAAAACTAAGGGAAGAGATAAACCACCACAACTATCTGTACTACGTACTGGATGCGCCTGAGATCAGCGACGCTGAGTACGACAAGCTGATGCACGCTCTGCGAGACCTGGAGAAGGAGCATCCGGAGCTGATTACGCCCGACTCTCCGACCCAGAGAGTGGGTTCCGCGCCGGTAGAAGCTTTAGGCATCGTGGAACACCGCATTCCTCTCTTATCCCTGGCCGACGTCGGCAATGATGAGGAACTGGATGAGTGGTACAAGCGCATCTCCAAACTGGCCAACGGGGCCCAGTTCAACTTCGTCTGCGAGCACAAGATCGACGGCCTGGCGGTATCCCTGGTCTATATCAACCGCAAGCTGGAAATCGGCGCCACCCGCGGCGACGGGTCGCGGGGCGAAAATATCACCCAGAACATCAAGACCATACGAAGCATACCCCTGACTCTTCCCAAGCAGGCCCCACTCTCCCTGGAGGTCCGGGGTGAGGTCTTCCTGCCCAAAGAAGGATTCAAGAAGGTCAACGAGGAACGCGCCACCGAGGGCTTACCGCTTTTCGCCAATCCGCGCAACGCGGCAGCCGGGTCGGTGCGCCAGCTTGATCCCCGGGTCACGGCCAGAAGGCCCCTGGACATGTATATCTATCACCTGGGCTGGACCGAAGACGGCTCAGCCAGGGAAACCCACTGGGAAAATTTGCAGTACCTGAAATCGCTGGGATTCAAGACCAATCCCCAGAACCGTCTGGTGGAGAATATCGAGCAAGCCAAAGATTATTACCGGGAATGGACCGCCAAAAGAGAATCGTTAATTTATGAGGCCGACGGCATTGTAATCAAGATCAACCAGCACACGATCCAGGCGAAGCTGGGAAGCGTAGGGCGAGAGCCGCGCTGGGCGATAGCCTACAAGTTTCCCCCTATCGAAGGAACCACCCTGTTAAAGGAAATCATTATCAGCGTGGGGCGGACCGGCACATTGAATCCGATCGCTGTCCTGGACCCTCCACTTTCCATCGGTGGAGTGGTAGTCAGCCGGGCTGCCCTGCACAATGAAGACGACATTCACCGCAAGGACATCCGGGAGGGCGACACCGTGATTGTAAGGCGGGCTGGGGACGTGATACCGGAGGTGGTCGGTCCTGTCCTGAGCAAACGCCCGGCCATTACCCGGGAGTTTCATGTTCTGGAAAAGCTCTACAATATTGAAAAAGGGCGTCCGGCCTGTCCGTCCTGCGGGTCGGAGGTATTCCGGAATGAGGGCGAGGTAATGTATTACTGCACCAAC
>CAZELW010000143.1:0-1771 GCA_964513135.1 uncultured Dehalococcoidales bacterium | reverse complement strand
GCCTGCCCGGCCCAGCTCCAGGAACACCTTCAGCACTTCGCATCGAGGGCCGCCATGGATATCCGGGGCATCGGAGAAGCGTTGAGCGAAGCTTTGCTAAAAGCCGGACTGGTGAGGGACGTCGCCGACCTGTATTATTTAAAACAGGAGCAGCTTGAGCCGCTTGAGCGGATGGGGAAGAAGAGCGCCGCCAAACTGATAGACCAGATACAGAACAGCAAGACCCGTCCTCTTGCCAGGCTGGTCTATGGTCTAGGCATCCGTCATGTCGGCGAGGAGATGGCAGAACGGCTGGTAAAGCGCTTCCCCAGTATCGATGAGTTAGAAAAGGCTTCCCTGGAAGAATTGATGTCCGTTCCTACTATCGGGCCGAAGATCGCGGAGAGCGTCATCTCGTTTTTCCAGGTCGAGAGAAACCGTCAGATCGTCGAAAAGCTGAGAGAAGCCGGGGTGCAGATGCAGATGAAAGTCCCGGCGAAAGCTGAAGACCTGCCCCTGGCCGGGCTGGAATTCGTGATCACCGGCAAGCTGCAATCATTCAGCCGCGAAGAAGCCGAGGAAAAAATAAAGGCGCTCGGCGGCGCCGCCAAGAGCGATGTTACAAAGAAGACCAACTACCTGGTGGTGGGTGAAGACCCCGGCTCCAAGGTGGGACGGGCGCAAGCCCTGGGGATAAAACAGATAAACGAAACAGAATTGTTAGAAATGCTGGAAAGAAAATAGCGGCGATGAAATTAATTGTCGGACTGGGAAACCCGGGTAAAGAATATTCCGCGAACCGCCACAACATCGGGTTTTTATGCATCAACCATATCGCCAGGCAGCATCATATCGCACTGGATAAAAAGCAGGGCAAGTCCCGTACCGGCGCCGGTACGATAGCCGGAGAACAGGTCCTGCTGGCCAAACCACAGACTTACATGAATGCCAGCGGCCAGGCAGTCATCCTCCTTATGCAAAAGTTCAAGATCGGTCTGGACGACCTGGTAGTAATCCATGACGACCTGGACCTGCCCCTGGGAAAAATCCGCATCCGTAAAGGAAGCTCCGCAGGCGGCCACAACGGCGCAAAGTCGATTATCTCCCACCTGGGGTCCCAGGAGTTTATCCGCATCCGGGTGGGCATCAGCCGGCCACCGGTCAGCGGCGAAGTACCAATATGCACCATAGTGGACTATGTTCTGGGGGACTTTACACCGGACGACAAGCCGGTTATAGAGGAGACCGTCTGCCGGGTCGGCGACGCTGTGGTGTGCCTTCTAACCGAGGGACTGACCGCGGCCATGAATAAGTTTAATTAAAACGATATAATAGAGTGATGGCGGCTGAACTATATTCAAATATCGCGGGTTATATTACCCGACGCGAAGGGAAAAAGTTCCTCAAGCTCAGAGAGACACCGGATGATTCGAGAGTCAACAGGCAACTCCTCCGTCCCGATGAACAACTCTCCCTCTATATCCACATCCCTTTTTGCCGAAAACTCTGTCCTTTTTGCTGCTTCAACCGATACCTGTTCCAGGAAGACAAAGCCAGGAAATACTTTGCCAGCCTCCGGAGAGAGCTGGACATTTATATCCAGCGCGGATTTACCTTTTCCGACTTCTATTTCGGGGGCGGGACTCCGACGATAATGATGGACGAACTGCTATCATTCATCGATTATCTGAAAAAGAATTTCCCGGTCAGGGCGATCTCCCTGGAAACGACGCCTCACGAGCTTACCGAGAAGACCATCACCGACCTGAAAACGACCGGGGACAACCGGCTT
>CAZELW010000142.1:0-4430 GCA_964513135.1 uncultured Dehalococcoidales bacterium | reverse complement strand
ATTCAGCCCTGCCCTGGAGGTGCCGACGTTCACCGAAGAGCAGACCACATCCGTGCTGGCGAGAGCTTCGGGTATGGAGTCGAGTAGAACACGGTCGCCCCTGGTAAAGCCCTTTTGTACAAGGGCCGAGAAGCCGCCTATAAAGTCAACTCCTATATCCTTAGCAGTCCTGTCGAGCGTTCTGGCAAATTCAACATAGCTCTCCTCATCGGTAGCGCCGGCTATCAGAGACAGCGGGGTAATCGAAACACGCTTGTTTACAATAGGGATGCCGTATTCAGCCTCAATATCTTCTCCAACTTTGACCAGATTGCCGGCGAAACGTAAAATTTTTTGCCTGATCTTGTCCCGGGCTTTGTTGCCATCAGGATCAGTGCAATCGAGAAGGCTGATGCCCATGGTAATAGTGCGGATATCCAGGTTTTCATCCTGAATCATCCTGATTGTCTCGAGGATATTATCCTTATTGATCATTGCTGCCATACCCGGTCTCACTTTCCCATCAATGCAGATTCAATTTCCACCAACCGACGCCTGCCAGGTATCTCATATTTGATGCATGGCGTTGAATATATCTTCCCGCTGAATTTTGATTTCCATGCCCAGCTCCCGGCCTTTCTCTTCCAGTCTGCACTGTACGGCATGAAAGGCATCGCTGGCGTCGGACATATCCACCAGCATGATCATGGCGAAGTACTCCTGGAGAGTCGTCTGGCTGATATCCAGGATATTAATACCGGCGTTGGCCAACTCTGTGCTGACTCCGGCGATAATTCCTTTGCGGTCTTTGCCAATTACTGTAATTACTGCACGCATAATGAACCTTCCCCGGCCCGGACCATCCGGGCCCGATAGAGTACCTGTCGGCTATAGATAGTCTTCCCTGGCCGGTGTAAAAATATCCAGGGCGACTGACTGCTCCAGGGCAGTCACTTTGTGCGGAACATCCGGCGGGATGACCAGGCTGTCACCCCCGACCATATTCAGAATAGTCCCGCCCATTTCCAGGATAAGATGTCCCGAAAGCAAATAGACCAGTTGCTCGTGGGGATGACTGTGTTCGGGCAGGATGGCGTTCTTTTCCAGAGTGTGTTCGGTGAGCATTATACGGGGACTGTGGGCCAGAATTCTTCGGAATATCCCGGGGCAGGGTTCGGTGACCCGGGCGGACTGATAGCTGGTAATCATTCAAGCTCTCCTAAACCGGTTTCGCGTTCGAAGGCATGAACTATTTTAACAGTTGCCAGTTCTGTCTTCAATCCGAGGGTTTAGCTTTTTGCCGCTCAATTTTCTCAAATAATTTCTCGATATCAATGTTGTTGCCGGCCAGGATCAGGACATCCACGTGGCTTATAACTTCCTGGGGGTTCGGATTAATAATGCACTCCTTGCCGCGCTGGATCAAGAGGACGGCTACATTGCCTCTGGTATTAGTGCCAAAACCGACGCCTTCCAGGGTCCTGCCGATTATACTTGGCATGGCTTTTACTTTAACAATACCGGACCCATTCCCCAGGGGAATAAAATCGGATACATCACGCATAGTCAACATCGGACCGGTCCGGATAGCGGTATCCCGCTCGGGGAATATTACCTTGTCCGCTCCAATACTCGCCAGAATTTCTCCGTGCAGATCGTTATCCGCCCTGGCTACAATATAATGGACGCCCATTTTCTTTAAAAGAATGGTAGTCATCACGCTATCCTGGACGTCACCGATAGAGACCACAGCGACATCAAAGCCTCCAATCCCTAATTTCTGAAGCGCTGCTTCGTTGGTGGAATTGGTGCGAACCGCATGAGTAACATGCGCTCCAATACCATCAACGAGCTCGGTTGATTTATCTATGGCCAACACATCGTAGCCGGCATCATGTAAGGCGATAGCCAGGCTGGTACCAAACCGTCCCAGGCCAATTATTGCGACTTGCTTACTCATATTCTTACTCCTATCCGAGTCTTATGTGTTCATGCGGGTATTCCAGATCGACAGGCTGCCGGTGGTGAGTGAGATAAATAATAAAGGCCAGGGGAGCCAGTCGGCCGGTGAACATGGCGATAACCAGTATTGTTTTACCGGCTGCGGACAGTTGAGATGTGATGCCGGTGGACGAACCGGCTGTACCCAGCGCCGAAAGGGTCTCAAAGATAAGGGTATCGATATGAAATGGTTCCGTGAAAGACAAGATCAATACCAGTAGTCCCAGGACTGCCGTATATGAAAATAGAAGAGCAATCGCCAGGTAGATGGTCTGCTTGCTGATTTGCCGCCCGAAAGCCACTATATTATCTTTCCCCCGGCATACATTTACAAAAGTAATCGCCAGCAACCCCAGTGTGTTGACTTTAATACCACCGGCCATTGAAGCGGATGCTCCACCGATAAACATCATTATCATAGTGAAAAGCAGACAAATTTGAGTCATGCTGCCGACACTGAATGCCGAAAAGCCAGCAGTCCTGAGTGAGACCGAGTGGAAAAAAGACACCAGGACTTTATCAAGAAATCCCAGGGGGCCCAGGGTGTCTGTCCGGCCGTATTCCACTGCAAAGTAAAACAGGGTCGCAATTGCTATTAACGCCAGAGTGGTAACCAGGACTATTTTACTGTCCAGGGAAAGTCTGACAAAGCTCCGGTTCCGGATCAGGTCCGCTACTACGACGAAGCCGGCGCTGCCGAAAATGATAAGGACGGCGGTAGTTAACATGGTTACGGCATCGGACCGGAACATAGTAAGGCTTTGCTGGTCATTAAAAATATCCATACCGCAATTATTGAAAGCAGAGAAGGCATGAAAAAAGGCGGTGAAAAGGGGCATTTCTATGCCTCCTTCAGATACCCAGTGGAAATAGAATATAACAGCGCCGGCGCTTTCCAGTATTAAAGAGAAAGTAACGATGCTGACCACGATGCCAAGCGATCCTCCAAGATGGTCCATACCCATAGTCTCGGTGATCATCAGCCTTTCCTTGAGTCCAAACCGGCCGCTCATAGCTATCAGGAGTATGGTAGCGCCGACGATGAAGCCAAGACCGCCGATTTGAAAAAGGGCCATGAGCACCGCCTGACCGAAGAGGCTCCAATGAGTTCCTGTATCCAATACCTCTAACCCCGTCACACATATAGCTGAAGTAGCCGTAAAAAGGGCATCGATGGGGGAGGTAAAGCTTCCGGAGGCGCTGGAGAACGGCAGGATCAATAAAAGAGTTCCGAGTACTATCAGGCCTGCGAAGCTGTACATCATCAGGATATAGGTTGAGAGGGGTGTTTTCGATCTGGGTATCAATTTGAGAGGCAGCCTTAAGGCGCTGTAAGCGGGTGCTCTGAAGACCAGCCTGTCTGCTTTTTCTGCCGGCAAGCCAATTTGTTCTTTTATTGCCAAGCTGCCAAGCTCTTCTTTTGTTGATCTACTGTGTCCTATAAATGTCGAGCCGCTATGTTCTTCTGCAAACGAGCTACTATGCTCTTCCATGCAAATCTCTCAACCCTGTTTCAGTACTGGCATTAATAAACGCCATAAGCTAATATTATATTCTGACAGACCTGTCAATGCAATCAGGTAAATTCTCCCAAAAGTAGTAAGAAAATAGTCCTTTCTCAGATATGACAGCAGTTTCAGCATGTCAGGCTGATCGTTATGGACAAATATCCTGTCTTTGGTGTAGAATAGTATATCATTAACATAACCGGGTAATGTGGGGCCGGGATCAAACAGGCTCGCGGCAGCCTATCTTACAGGCCTTAAACAAATTGCGTCTTCTGGTTATTCTTTAATTATTCTTCGGTCAGGGATGAATCGCCAAGCAGTAAAAACCCTGATGATTTTCCGATTATCCTGACGAAATCGTCAGATTTCGAGTATCATGATAAGAAAGGGATTTTATCAGCGAAAGGAGTTGAAGTGAAAACCAGAACTTCCTGTTTCGATTTGAAAACCTTTTTCTCATTGCTCCAGGATTCCAGATTATTACGCCCTATCAGATAATCGATCCTGAGAGATCTATTTCAGAACAATTTCTGCTTTCAAATCATTTTTCCGGACTGACTATCCACACTCGTCCTCAATAAGAGAAAACCCATGATTGGCGTATGCGAATAAAGATTACAGGCCGGCGTTAGCTGGTCAGTCGAGCTTAGGGAGTTGCGTATGTGGACAAAGGAAAGTTTGTGTGAACTCGTACATAACCAGTTAAAAGATTATCTTTTTATCGTGGTATCTAACCGCGAACCTTATATTCATACTTTTACCGGAAATGAGATCAAGTGGTCGATACCCGCCAGTGGGCTGACCGTAGCTCTGGACCCGGTAATGCAAGCCTGCGGAGGGACCTGGATAGCTCACGGCAGCGGAGACGCCGATAAGGTAGTGGTCGACCCGGAGATCGGAAGAGCACACGTCTGGAACTCCAGTCACCGCTCATTATCTCGT
>CAZELW010000141.1:0-4461 GCA_964513135.1 uncultured Dehalococcoidales bacterium | reverse complement strand
TATTAGATGCCTGATCTATTAAAGTAAAGAGCAACAAACCGGGAGACAGACAAAGATGGAAACCATGGCCCCCCAAAAAATGCGTATAATTGCGATTGAAGAACATTACGCGACGCTGGATTTCATTAAAACCGCCAATATCCAGATGAGAGACCAGTATAAAAGGGCACGAGGCCCCGGAGCAACTCTCACAGAGAGACTTTGCGATCTTGGTGACTTGAGGGTCCAGGAAATGGATGCCGCAGGCATCGATATGCAGGTATTGTCTCTCACTTCCCCGGGTGTGCAGCAAATGGCGGCGGCGGATGCGGTAGCTATCGCTCGCGAGCAGAATGATATCCTGGCACAGGCCGTCAAATACTATGCGGAGCGGTTTGCCGGATTTGCGGCTCTACCCACGCAGGATCCCGACCAGGCAGCCAGGGAGTTGGAACGTACGGTAAACGACTACGGCTTCAAAGGAGCGGCCGTTATGGGACACACCCAGGGGCGCTACCTCGATGAGGAATTCTTCAGGCCGATCCTGGAAAGCGCTGCCGCTCTCCAGGTCCCCATCTATCTTCATCCGACACGCCCCCCTCAAAAGGTCATTGAGGCTTACTATACCGGAGCATATGCGCCGAACGTATCAGGGCTGCTGTCGACTGCCGCCTGGGGCTGGCATATTGAAACGGCGGTACATTCCCTGCGTCTTGTCGCCGGCGGAGTATTTGACCGTTATCCAGATCTCCGGATTATAATCGGACATCTGGGTGAAACTATTCCATTCTTGCTTTCAACAATCAATCGATATCTACCCCGGGAGGAGACCTATCTGGAGCGTCCTGTGGAGTCTTATTTCCGGGAGAACTTTTATTACACACTCAGCGGTTTGAACAATCTCCCGGCCTTTCTTGGCCTGCTTCTTCAGGTCGAAGTCGATCGGATCCTGTTCTCTGCGGATTATCCTTATGAATCAATGGAGTCAGCCTGCCGTTTCCTGGACCAGCTCCCGGTAAACCCTGCCGATAAGGAGCGAATCGCCCACGGTAACGCGGAACGCCTGCTGCTGGTTTAGAGATTGTTATAAATTAAACAGGCGCACGGCATTCCCGGTGGTTTGCCGGGCGGCTTCCTCAACGGATACGCGCTTTATCTCAGCCAGTGCCTGAAGCGTATGCAGCACGTACGCCGGCTCATTGCGTTTTCCGCGGTACTTCTGGGGAGGCAAAAAAGGACAGTCTGTCTCAACCACCAGTCTGTCCAGGGGGATTCTTTCCAGTGTTTCTCTCAACCGCGCGGAAGAAGGGTAGCCGATATAACCGCCGACTGAAATATAAAACCCCATTTCGATATAATTCCCGGCGGTCGCCTCATCTCTACCGAAGCAGTGCAGCACGCCCCTCGGCCTCCCCTCCGGCATCTGGAAAGAGCCGCTCCACTCTCTCAATATGGGAATCATATCTTCCTGTGCCTCCCGGCAGTGAATAATAACCGGCAATCTCAGGTTTTTAGCTGCTTCAAGCTGCCATTTTAATGCTTTCATCTGGTCCTGTCTCGGGGAGTAATCGCGGTAGTAGTCCAATCCCAGCTCTCCGATAGCCACTACCCGGGGACTCCCGGCCAGCTCCACCAGTTTTTCGATGTCCTCTTTTTGCACTCCTTTGGACAACTGGGGATGAATCCCGATTCCGGCCCATATTCCGGAATGTTTTTCCGCCAGTTCAATCGCCTTTTTGGCGGACTCAATATCAATCCCGATGGTAATGATCTTGTTTACCCCGGATGATCGGGCCCTTTCTATCACTTCTTCCCGGTCATCATTAAATTCCGGCATTTCGAGATGAGCATGTGTATCTATTACGTCCATTTCCAATCGTCTCTCCTGTGGCAGCTATAATTTAAAAATCCGCTTTACCTGCGACTTCACTCCGGCCTTCAGTGCCTTCAGCATCAGACCGCCGTGCCAGTCAAAAGACAGGCTGTCGTCCAGAAGCAGTGATTCGACCAGTCCGCTATTTTTAATCGCGGAAACCAGCCTGTCTATCTGCGGGTTGCTCAGTTCTTTATACATCCGTCGTGCGGTATATTCTCTCTTAAGCTCATGGCCCAGTTTTTTCCGCCACTCCGTTTCGTATCTGGCCAGCATTTTTGCCGAACAGTCCCGGTTTTCCAGTGCCTCCTGGATTACATCGGCCGCAATATCGGCGCAGAGCATACCGAAATAAAGACCGCCCCCTGTCGTGGGCTTTACCTGTCCTGCCGCATCTCCAACCACTATTAATCTCTCCCCGAAGGTCCTTCGCAGCGGTTTCAGGGGAATGCCGCCGTAATGTATCGGGCCGACCTCAGAAATCACTTTTCCCGCGCTCTTCAGCCGGGCTAGCCATTCACGAAGACGAAAGCCCGGGGATTGCCGTGTCATCAGTCCGGCCAGAGCGCGTCCGTTTGCCGTCGGCGCCAACCAGGCAAAAAAGTCCGGGGCCAGCTTTTGATCGAGGTAAACCTCCACTTCATCCGTCCCTTCCACTCCAACCTCAATCTGGGCTCCGGCGACCAGATAACCGGGCTGTCCTAAACCCAGCCTTTTTACCAGCGCAGCATTGAATCCGGTGGCCAGGACCGCAATCTTAGCCTCCAGAGTTCGGGGTTGCCCCTCACTGTCGATCTCAATTACAGCTCTGTCTTGATGAAACCGGATATTCTCTGCTTTGCTTTTTAGCTGGTAAAGAGCGCCGCTGGATTGGGCAGCCTCAGCCATTACGGTATCGAAATGAATGCGGTCAACAATACAGGCCTGAGTATCAGGCCTGTAAAGTCGAATATATTCCCCGGAAGGAGAAAAAATTTTCGCGCTGTTAAGCTGGCGGAATATGACATGCGAAGGGACAGCAAACCTGGCAGCGCATTCCTGGCTGATAATGCCGGTACAGGCGGACTTTCCCACTATCGAGGATTTCTTTTCCAGAACGACTACCCGGCGGCCCAGTAATGACAGTTTGAAAGCCAGGCGGCTCCCGACAGGCCCGCCGCCGATAACCGCTACATCCAGCAATTCAGACAACTCCCGATCAGCACCGGGGGGCCGAAACGCCCAGGTACTCTTCAACCAGCGCCATAGCGCAGAACCCGCCGCACATACTGCAAGCCTTACCCGCCGAGGCATGTTTGGCATGGACCTTCCGGGCAAGCTCGGGATCGATAGACAATCTGGCCTGTTCTTCCCAGTCCAGCTTCTTTCTGGCAATAGACATCTTCAGGTCCCAATCTCGGGCGCCTTTAACGCCCTTGACGATGTCTGCGGCATGGGCGGCAATGCGTGAAGCCATAATTCCCTGCTTGACATCCTCGGGATCGGGAAGAGAAAGATGCTCCGCCGGAGTGACATAGCACAGGAAATCAGCTCCCGCTGCTCCCGCGATGGCCCCACCGATGGCGCTTGTGATATGGTCGTATCCGGCCGCAACATCCGTAACCAGCGGACCCAGAACATAGAAAGGGGCCCCCTTGCAGACAGCTTTCTGTAAACGGATATTGGTCTCTACTTCATTCAACGGCACGTGGCCCGGGCCTTCCACCATGACCTGGACTCCGGCATCCTGAGCTCTCTTGACCAGTTCTCCCAGTGTCAGTAGTTCTTCTATCTGGGCCCTGTCCGTGGCATCCGCCAGGCATCCGGGCCTCATTCCATCACCCAGGCTCAATGTGACATCATATTCCCGGGCTATCTCCAGTAAGCGATCGTACTGTTCATAAAGCGGGTTTTCTCTTTCGTTATAAATCATCCACCCTATCAGGAAAGCGCCCCCCCGGGAGACGACGTCAGCCACCCGTCCCTGCTGTTTTAACCGGTCTATGGCGGCACGGGTGACCCCGCAGTGAACGGTGATAAAGTCCACTCCATCCCTGGCATGGTCCTCTATGGCGGCAAACAGGTCATCCACAGTCATCTTGACCATAGCATCCTGCTTGCGCATGGTGACAACACCTGCCTGATAGATAGGAACAGTCCCCAGCGGCAGAGGACAGGCGGCGATAATTGCCTGCCGGATAGCCGGTATGTCCCCGCCGGTGCTTAAGTCCATTACCGCGTCAGCTTTAGCTTCAAGACAGACCTTGAGTTTTTGCATTTCGGTATTGACATCACCGTAGTCTGAGGATGTCCCGATATTGGCATTGATTTTTGTAGATAGCCCTTTGCCGACACCCCGCGGTTCCAGGTTCAAATGCTTGATATTGGCAGGAATTACGATATTGCCTTCGGCAATCCCCTGAAGGATAAACTCCTCTTCCAGCCCCTCCCGGGCAGCCACCTGTCGCATCTCACGGGTTATTTTACCCGCCTTTGCAGATTCTAGTTGAGTCATTAAAAATCCCCCTGTAAATCTATAACAGATATAGCACAAAATACCCCAAAATACAATTTTCTATCCTAGATCGGAAGAGCACACGTCTGAACTCCAGTCACGAGATTCCATCTCG
>CAZELW010000140.1:0-4523 GCA_964513135.1 uncultured Dehalococcoidales bacterium | reverse complement strand
CTTCCCTGTAATACATATGCCAGGCCCCGTAAGGGTGCACTAACCTGGTTTAATAGACCGTAAAGAGGACCCTGGATTCCACCCAGCATCTTGGCGATTAAGACTTCTCTGGGAGGCAAAGAGGCAATGGTGACAACTTCCTTGGAGACCAGGAGTTTGTTGCCCAAAAAGCCGCCCTTAATAGTCATTGGAAGCTTATTGGCGGCAATGTAATCAGTCAGTACTTTGGCGGTCCTGGAAATGTCATCTTTCACGAAAGCGATCGCCATCGGGCCTTCAAAGATATCGCTTAGATTATTTTTACCGCTCTTTTCCGCGGCTATTTTGGCCAGGGTATTTTTAACAATATGAAACTCAACCCCGTTTTCCCGGAACTTGCGGCGCAGTCCGACTACGTCTGGCGTCTTGATCCCGCGATAGTCGGTCATGATGCCAGAATTACTTTGTGCAAAAAATTGTTCGAGATTATCGATTACCTTTTTCTTTTTTTCCGTCGGCATCTTACTTACTCCTTTAAAACCATAAAAAATAAGTCCTTGTGCCGGCACAAGGACTTGGCAAAATATCGCTCAGGTCCTCTTCCTCGGCAGGCACTTTCGAATTAAGCCCCTCTTCAGTGGGGCACCCGCTGTCTCAGGTTGAGACTCCTTTTCGGATAATATTCAATTTGTTTTTTTTATTATCGAGTCTATTGCTCCATTGCCATCGGAATCTGTGAAGACCGAAGCCATGTCAGCAACAAAGAGCTGCTAGCTGGCGTTAAGGGCTTTCAGGTCCAATTTGAAACCGGGGCCCATGGTAGTGCTGATAGTGGCGCTCTTGATAAACTGCCCCTTGGCGCCGGACGGCTTGGCCTTTTCGATAGCATCAATCACGGCTGTCAGATTATCTACCAGTTTGTTATCCTCGAAGCTTCTCTTTCCGACCACGACATGAATCAAATTGGTCTTATCAAGCTTAAATTCAACACGGCCCTTCCGGGCTTCATCGATTACCCGGGGCAGGTCTGCCGGCTGAACAACAGTTCCGGCTTTCGGGTTGGGCATAAGGCCTTTCCTTCCCAGTACCTTACCCAGTTTACCGATCTTTCCCATCAAATCTGGCGTGGCCATTGCGACGTCAAAATCGGTCCAGCCCTCTTCAATCTTTTTGATCAGGTCATCGTTGCCGACATAGTCTGCGCCGGCTTCGCGGGCTATTTTTTCTGCTTCACCCTGGGCGAAAACGAGAACGCGCACCTGCTTGCCTAATCCGTGAGGCAGCAAAGCTACGCCGCGCACTTGCTGGGCCGCATTGCGGACATCCACACCCATGCGCAAATGCAGCTCAACGGACTCATCAAATTTCGCAAATGCTGCTTTTTTCGCGGCTGATATAGCTTCGCCCGGTTCATAGATCTTGACTGTGTCTGCTTGCTTGACAGACTCTTGATATTTTTTACCACGATGAGTACTCATATTTACTTTACCTCAACCCCCATGCTGCGAGCAGCCCCTTCAACGATCCTCTCTGCTGCTTCAATGGAGTTCACATTCAAATCTTTGGCTTTCAATTGGGCTATTTCTCTCAGTTTGGCTTTTGATAGTTCGCCGACCTTTTGCTTTCCGGTGGTCTGGGCGCCCTTTTCGATTCCCAGAGCCTTCTTAATCAAATCAGAAGTGGGAGGCGTCTTGGTGATAAAGGTAAACGACCTGTCATCGTAAACCGTGATTTCCACCGGAATAATCGTACCGGCCTGATTGGCAGTTCGTGCATTGTAGTCCTTGCAAAAGGCCATAATATTAACGCCATGCTGACCCAGTGCCGGTCCTACCGGAGGCGCCGGATTAGCTTTCCCGGCGGGAATCTGTAATTTGATAACGGTAATTACTTTCTTGGCCACTTTTTATCCACCTAACCTAAAGTTTCTCTACCTGCAAGAAGTCCAGCTCGACCGGGGTTTCCCGCCCGAAAAGAGAGAGAAGGACTTTTACCTTGCCTTTATCTGGAATGATATCGTCGACTACTCCCACTGAATCAATAAAGGGCCCGTCTATGACCCGCACACTTTGTCCTTTGCGGAACCCGACCTTTACCTTGGGAGTTTCCGCCGCCATCTGCTTTAATATCTGATCGACTTCTTTTGGTTGCAGCGGGACAGGCTTGTTTCCGCTGCTGACAAACCCGGTAACACCGGGAGTATTGCGCACAATGTCCCAGCTCTGGTCGTTCATTACCATTTCTACCAGAACATAAGCGGGCAATATCTTTTTTACAATATTGCGCCGCTGTCCGCTTTTAACTTCTACCTCTTGTTCCGTGGGTATAACTACCTGGGAGATATCACCACGGGTATCCATGAACTTGATGCGCTGCTCAAGATTCTTTTTTACCCGTTCCTCATAACCGGAGTAGGTATGCACGGCATACCAGGACCTGTTGCTATCTTCCACCTGCTACCTCTCTTCTGGAAAAACCGGAATGCTCGGAACAGCCGCCGGATATCATTCGTTTAAACATATCTCGATTAACTATCAAAGTATCTAGCTACCCAGCAGCAGTCGGTTAATAGCAGTTGAGAAACCGTAGTCAAAGGCGTACAGAATAATGCCGGAAGCCAGAGTGGCTAACAGTACCAGAAGAGTAAGGTAAGCCGCTTCTTTTCTGGAAAGCCAGACCACTTTTTTCATTTCTCCCCAGATTCCGGTAAAGAACCTGGTAAACCTGTTCCCGGCCGGTTTTGCTGCTATACGAGTCGCCATAAATTTAACTTCACTCCCTGACCATCCCGAATTCCTCGGAGACTATTTGACCTCTTTAAAAGGCATATGTTTACGGCAGCGGGGACAGTATTTTTTCAACTCCAACCGCTGCGGGTCGTTCTTTCTGTTCTTGGTGGTAGTATAGTTCCTCTCCTGGCATGTTGAGCAGGCGAGATGTATGATAATTCGGTTTTCTCCTTTTTTAGCCATATTATTCTATGATACTGGTAACAGTGCCAGCACCTACAGTCCTACCCCCTTCTCGAATAGCGAAACGCAGACCGGGTTCCAGAGCGACTGGATAAATCAGTTCGATACTGGCTTTAATATTATCGCCCGGCATGACCATTTCAACACCCTGCGGCAGGTTCAATGTCCCGGTGACATCAGTGGTCCGAATATAGAACTGAGGTTTGTAGCCGGAGAAGAACGGAGTATGGCGTCCGCCTTCCTCTTTGCTCAGGACGTAAACCTGCACTTCAGCTTTGGTATGCGGTTTTATCGAACCCGGGGCCGCCAGGACCTGGCCGCGCTCGATATCGGTGCGTTCAACGCCTCTCAGCAGAGCGCCGACCGCATCACCCGGTTCGGAGATATCCAGTAACTTGTGGAACATTTCCAGACCGGTCACGACGACTTTCTTGGTTTCATGATGCAGACCGACGATTTCAACCTCATCGCCAACCTTAATTATTCCGCGCTCGACCCTGCCGGTAGCCACAGTACCTCTACCCTTGATGCTGAAAACATCTTCAACCGGCATCAGGAAAGGTTTGTCCTTGGGACGTACTGGGTCCGGGATATAGTTATCAACGGTATCCATGAGCTTTAAGATAGCTCCGCACCACTTGCAGTCGGGTTTACCGCAGCCGCATTCCAGGGCTTTAAGAGCGGAAACCCGGGTGATGGGAATCTGATCGCCGGGAAATTCATATTTGGAGAGAAGGTCCCTGACTTCGACCTCGACCAGCTCCAGCAGTTCTTCATCTTCCATCATATCGCACTTGTTCAGAGCGACAACCATGGAAGGGACTTCCACCTGGTGGGCCAGGAGGACATGCTCTCTGGTCTGGGGCATGGGGCCGTCAGGAGCGCTGACAACGAGGATTGCGCCGTCCATCTGCGCGGCACCGGTGATCATGTTCTTAATGTAATCAGCGTGTCCAGGGCAGTCTACGTGAGCGTAGTGCCTCTTGGCAGTTTCATATTCAATATGCGAAATGGCAATTGTCAGACCTCTGGCTTTCTCTTCGGGCGCTGAATCAATCTGGTCATAGGCTTTGAAGGAAACCGAACTGCCTTCCTGTTTTGATAACGTCAGAGTAATTGCTGCCGTGAGAGTGGTTTTTCCATGATCTACATGCCCGATAGTGCCTACATTAACGTGAGGCTTGGTTCTTTCGAATTTTTTCTTTGCCATACTTTTCCCCCTTTATTTCTGAGCCCACAATCAGATTCGAACTGATGACCCCGTTCTTACCAAGAACGTGCTCTACCTACTGAGCTATGTGGGCATAATTACACAATAGCATTATACAGAATCCGGTTATACCTGTCTATGTGATCTCACAGGGGTATAAACTGTATCCGTTAATAACCCTGTTCAAGCCATAGAAGTTAATCCGGATTTCTAAATCCTGAATTCTGTTCAGGACATGCCAGAGTTTTCGATTTAACTATCCAATAACCTGAATGGTGGAGAGGGCAGGATTCGAACCTGCGAAGCCCGTCAGGACGGCAGTTTTACAGACTGCTCCGATTAGCCACTCCGGCACCTCTCCA
>CAZELW010000139.1:0-4570 GCA_964513135.1 uncultured Dehalococcoidales bacterium | reverse complement strand
GAGGATGAAACTCAACTCCGGGAATGGTTGTCACGAGATAATCCGGACCTGGACCTGACCGAACTGGACCGGAAAACCGAATACGGCCGGCTGGTATGCGATGAGTTCATGGAAAATCTGGAATATAATCTCTATCCGGAATCGCCGGAGTCGTCATCCGAACCGCCATTTGATGAGCAGGATACTACCTGAGATCACGGTGGTTTAAAGTCTTCACCCGACTTCTCATCAGGAGCCTGCCCATGGCAAGCTCCTGATCCTAAAGGGAGGAAAAACTTAAAAGACTACTGAGGTATCATTTCCGGCAGCCCGGACAGGGTGGTGGTCATCCGGCGGGTGCCATCTTTCCCGATGAAATACATATCCCCGATCATGACGAAAGGCGGTTTGCCATCTCTGCCACGGATCATCGGATGGACCGCGTAGACCTCTCTGGCCTGCACCGTCCAGTCCATATAGTCTCTTTCATCCGGGCTGCGAGTGAGGTAAGGTGCGTCTCCATACGAGAGCCCCAGACCATGTCCCAGCTTATCGCACTCATAGCCCCGGTCAACGATCATTTTTTCGATTTTTTGCCCAACCTGCGTTATCTTAAGTCCGGGCCTGAACTCCTGTTCCAGCATCTTTCTGAGATCACCGCAGAGATCCAGCATCTGTCTGTATTCTCCTTTCGGCTCCTCCCACCAGTAAGCTCGTATCATCTGCGCCCCGTACCCCAGCGTACGGGTAAATTCCGGTGAGAAAGTGATCGGATTGGGTTTTTGTATCAGGGCGGGCGTCGGCCTGTGCGGATAGACCAGTTCCGGATTGCTGTGAATCAAGATGATCCGGTCGCCAACCCCGTTAGCCTCCAGGACTTCATTCGCCTTGTTGGCCGCTTCGATCTCGGTCATGCCCGGCTTCACATTGGCCAGGAAAGTATAATGGGCCTGGTCGGAAATCCAAATAGCCTTCTCGATTTCCGCCAGTTCTTCATCACTTTTAGGCCCGCGCACTTCGCCGAACAACTCGTGCGACTCAACCAGTTCAACATCCGGACAGGCACTGGAAAATATCTGATAGTCTCTCACCGGCCACCATCGGAAGCTATCTATACCTATGCGGCTCTTCTGCAGCTTGAGCCTGATAATATGTTTGGCCAGGTCCGGCGCCAGATCGGGCGAGGGATAAACATTTTCCGGAGCTATCCAGCAGCCCTGTTTCGCCAGGGTTTCCCCTGTGATGCCGGTATTGGAGGGGACCAGCAGAACAGGTTCCCCGCTGACCGGGAAAATAATCGCATTCAGCCGTATACCCCAGACCATGGAGAGATAGTGTACCGGTACTCCGAGCTGGCTTCCCCCATAGACGATCAATGCGGACAGTCCGGCTGATTCCAGTTTTTGCCGAAGCAGCAAATAGCGGCGCTCTTTTTCTTTAAGGCTCAAATCTGACTTCAATACTCGCGATTGCATTTCTTATTTTCCTTCGACATAATCATATGCCTCATAATCATATGTCTGATATGTATTCATATGGCTTGAATCCTGGATCTGTTTCGATATTCTAACAAGGTTACCCATAACAATCAACTTTTAAAAGAAGTATAATTACATATCAGAACTTGTAACAGGTTATGGTTGATAAGCAGATAGTAAAGATCCTGATAAAGAACAAGCCATACAAGTTATGAGACTAAAACAGCAAAAGGATGCTGGAAGCTTATGATCCCGCGTAGCATGGTCAATACAATACTGTTGATATCCATATTACTGGGGCTTTTCATTCCTGCCTGCGCGGTCTATGATTCCGGGATGGAAAGCAGTGAAGCATCCGGGCAAGCCGCTGTTCCCGCTTCGGTCAACGTGGTCCCGCTGCCGGCGCCGCGGTTGGCCGGCGAAGTCTCTCTGGAAGAGAGTATTGCCCAGAGAAGGTCTGTCCGCGATTATTCTTCAACCGCCCTGAAACTGGAAGAGGTCTCTCAACTGCTCTGGGCCGGGCAGGGCATCACAGGCGATGCGGGAGGGCGGTCGGCGCCCTCTGCCGGGGCCCTGTATCCACTGGAGTTGTATCTGGTTGCCGGAAACGTGGAGAACCTGACACCAGGTGTTTATCACTATCGACCGCAGGGACATGAGATAGCCTTGATGACTTCTCAGGATGTCCGGGAAAGCCTTGCTGGAGCATCCCTGGAACAGCCATCCGTCAGAGATGGGGCAGTCAGTATTGTTATCGCCGCAGTTTATGAAAGAACGACCGGGAAATATGGTGAAAGAGGCACCATGTATGTTCATCTCGAGGCCGGGCATGCAGCCCAGAATATTTGCCTTCAGGCAACTGTCCTGGGTCTGGGAGCAGTCACTATCGGGGCTTTTGACGATAACCGGGTGAAGGGAGTACTGTCTCTGCCGGACAGTGAAGCTCCACTGTATGTCATTCCCATCGGCAGTCTCAACTAGCTATTATCGTAAGGGAGGGAATAATGTTACCACGAGTCATATTATATAATGCCGTAAGTGTCGACGGACGGGTAGATTGGTTTAATGCTGACATAGGCAAGTATTACGAACTGGCGGCGGTCTGGAAAGAGGATGCTACTCTGGCTGGAGCAGATACCATGGTCCAGGCTTATCCTGAAGAGAAGCTTACCCCGGATGATGAGGAAGCCTTCGAGCATCCCAAAGACGCCATGGGTGATACCCGGCCTCTTCTGGTGATCCCGGACAGTCGCGGCCGGCTACGCCACATACTGCATATGTTGAGGCATGAGCCCTACTGGCGGGATAATATAATACTGGTATCCAGCAAGACGCCGCAATCATATCTCAATTTTCTTCGAAAAAGAAATATCAATTTTATTCAGTCCGGGGAAGACCATGTGGATTATAAAGCAGCACTGGAAGAACTAAACTCACGTTATGGAGTTAAAGTAGTCCGTGTTGACAGCGGAGGCACTCTCAACGGGGTTTTACTTCGGGCCGGACTGGTCAATGAAGTCAGCCTGCTGATCCACCCTTATCTGGTGGGGGGAACTTCTCCACGTTCGATGTTCCGTGCTCCTGACCTTGTTGTCAGCAGCGGCGTAATCAACCTTCAGTTGATTCACTTTGAGCAGCTGGCTGAGAACCTGATCTGGCTGAGATACGAGGTTAAAAAATGACAGCCTTCAGGCTGTCATTCCGGAGACGCTGTAATCCTTATTTAATGGGCCAGCAAATGCCCCAGCGGGGTGATGCACGTCATAAACCAGAGAGGTCGATAATTTTAAATTATCGACCTCTGCTTATTTCATACCATGTGCTGCGGTTTATCCCTTACCGATACGGAACATCTTGGTGCCGCAAGTCGGGCAGCTGCCCTGAGTCGCGGGCTTACCATTCTTCATGGTAATATTCTTGGTGGACTTCATCTCCTTCTTGGATCTGCACTTTACACAATATCCCTGCATATATCTTTCACCTCCTTTTTGTAAGCTAAGATAACCTATTTAGCTTGACTTGTCAATAGGTTTCAGGGCAAAAATCGAAAAAAAGAGGAAAATTTTGTTAAAACGTGACTTTCGTACGGTATCCGGCCAGGCAAAAACGGGTTTTTATGGAATAGAATTGGCGCAAGACAACTTGAATTATCTGCGCCAAAGTGCCATTAAAAATACTATCCCGCGGGTCCGAGGGTTGTTACAACAGTTCCATCTCCTTCAGTTCCTCACTGATGATCAACCGCGGCTCGGTCAACTCCTGTACGTCATCCGGAGTCCAGCCGGGAGCTACTTCTTTCAGGAGAAGGCCCTCGGGCGTAAACTTGATCACGGCGATATCGGTGACAATCATATCCATGCAGCGCGGGGCAGTCAGAGGAATGCTGCATTGTTTAACTATCTTGGGCTTGTTGTCCTTAGTGGTATGTTCCGTAGCTCCGATGATCCTTTTAGAGCAAAAAGCCAGGTCCATGCCCCCTCCGATGTTGCCGACGCCTCTACCCGGGAACATCCAGTTAGCCAAATCTCCTTTTTCGGATACTTCCAGCACTCCCAGAACGGAAATATCAATCCTTCCTCCGCGAATCATCATGAAGGAGTCGGCATGGCTGAAGAAACACATGCCGGGTTTGGGATAAACATATTGACCTCCGGCGTTGGTCAAATCGATATCCGCCCAGGCGGCCATATCATCCTGGGTGACCACTTTCCCGAATCCCAGCGCACCATTTTCCGTATGATAGGTTACCTGCATTCCTTCGGGAACAAAACTGGAGCAGAGTGTAGGGATGCCGATGCCAAGGTTGACAACCGCGCCGTCAAAAAACTCCCTGGCGATTCTCATGGCAATGGCTTCACGACTTAGTCTCTCTTTTGTCATATTAATTCACCTCTTCTTTAACCTGAAAGTCAGTTTCCAGATGCCGCGGGAAGCCGGGGTCTTCAGTCACCTTGACGATCCGCTTCACATATATACCGGGTACTACGACGCAGTTGGGGTTGATCTCACCCGGAGCTACTATCTCATCCACTTCAGCAATTGTGATATCCGCCGCCATCGCCATCATGGGATTGAATTGCCTTTGTGTCCCGCGGAAGATCAAATTGCCCAGG
>CAZELW010000138.1:0-4576 GCA_964513135.1 uncultured Dehalococcoidales bacterium | reverse complement strand
GATAATGAGCGGTGACTGGAGTTCAGACGTGTGCTCTTCCGATCTGGTTGGCCGATTTTATTCACGATGTTGAAGCCGGTTACCTCTATCCTCACTTCAGCGTCGAAATAGGTCGCGGGTGAAGCAGTCGGCGAGGGCGGCGGCTCGGAAGGTGCTCTCATATCTATGCTGATGGATGTGATGGATGGCGCCAGTGCTGGAGACTGAGCCTGAACACCAATACCTGTACATATGACTGGTAAAAAGGCCAGAATGAGGGTCAAAATTGCTTTTCCGATTTTCTCGATGGTCCGTTTCATTTCTCCTCCCTGTTCTGCGATCCCCTTGCCTCCGGATGCTTCCGACATCCAGAGATACTCCAGGGGTAGCCGCTGTCTGATATTTGCGGTGGTGAAGCTAAGTGATGAGAGGCGGGCTCCAGCCTGGCGCCGGCTATCATCCTGAGCAGAGCACCACTTTTTCTTCCACCCTGAAGGAGCCTGACTTTTTGTCCCCTGAGGCGATAAATCATATCAGGATGGGAGCTTCACTCACCGTCCAGGATCGAACAATAAGGCTATATTAATATAATATGCCGCCGGGAGGGAGAATTAATCCACGGTGTTAGTTAGGAGTCACTGAATTTCCATTTAGAAAGCGATGTGTTATTAATGAGGCTGAATCCACATGATAAAGTATTTAATGCGCGGTTTGTTCCTTAAAAACTAAAGTGCCGCCGGACTGGCTGTGCGGAGATGATTTTATATGTAATAGCTCGGTCTCCGGATGTTGCCGGTTTCCGGTAATAAATGTCTTCATCGTCATCTAAATCGCCGAAGGGGTATTCCCAAATGTTGTCGTCCACTGCTGTAAACCTCTCTGATAAATTCAATCTTATCATACTCCGCCGGAAACAAAGCGACAACCGGTAAAATTAATCAGGACGGCCGGTCAGGCCCGCAATGGCGGAATGATTTTAACCACAGGTTAAAAGCGATTTTCGTTATAGCCGCCTCGTTATTCTGTTTATGTATAAAAATTTTAGTTACGGTTCTTCCCTTGACTGTGACGTTACGTCATAGTTTATATTAATGTGGAGGGTATTCGATGGAGTATACGGTGAAAAAGCTGGCCAGTATGGCCGGAGTCAGTGTTCGGACTTTACACTATTATGATAACATAGGGCTTCTGAAGCCCGTGAGGTACAATGCCAGCGGATACAGGGTGTACGGGGAAGGGGAACTGCTCCGTCTCCAGCAGATTTTGTTTTTTCGGGAACTGGATATCAGCCTGTCCGACATTGCCTCAATAATAAATAAACCCGGTTTTGACGTTGTACAGGCGTTGCGGTGGCACCGCAAGCTGCTTCAGGAGAAGATATCCCGGCTTAACAGCCTCATCGAGACCATAGATAAGACCGTTTTAAATTTGCAAGGAGAAATTGAGATGAAGGACCATGAGTATTACGGTGGATTCAGCAAAGAACAACAGGAGAAATACCGGCAGGAGATTCGGGAGAGGTATGGCAGCCGGGCGCTGGATGAATCCGATCGCCGGATGAAGGGCTGGACGAAAAATGACTTTCAGCGGGTCCAGAAGGAGGGTACAAAAATTTTTACGGCGATACGTGACAATATGGAAAAAGGCTATGATAGTCCGGAAGTTCAGGCGTGGATCGATGAACTGCATCAGTGGCTGAACCATTTTTATACCTGTGACCTGGAAATGCTGGAGGGGCTGGGTCATTTGTATAACGATCACCCCGATTTTGTAAAGATGTGGAAGACGACTTACCACGAGGAGATGCCGGAATTCCTGTTGAAGGCCATCAAGTATTATTGCGACGCGCGCCGGTAAGCGGTGCTTTCCTCAGTCCGTCAATAAGGTGGCGGATGGCTAAAAAGGGATGATGGCGAATCATGCGAGGGCCGGAATAACGCATCACCAGGCGGACTCTGGCCCTCATTATGGGCTTGTAACAATGGATAGGACATTTAGCGCAGGTAGTCTTGCCCTCCTGGAAGGGACAATTTTGCAGTCGCTCCAGGGCATAGTCCAGAAGCTCCCGGCAGTCGGGACAAAGCTCTTTATTCCGGTGCTGTTCACGGCAATAGATCCCGATCATAACAGCTACGGTGCGACTCTCACGTTCAATGCGCCGGGATCGGGGAGCCATAGATCAGGTTTTTATTACCCTGTTAACTATGTCGCGGGTATTGACCACATTCAGCTTCTGGTACAGGAGAGAGAACCGGTCTTCGAGTTCCTTTCCGATCTTGCCGAGGACTTCCGTCGGCATATCCCAGAGTTCCTTCTTGAAGTCGCCGAAAGAGCGCTTGCGGTTTCGGTAGTTGAACTGGGCCTCGGTCTCGTTGCTTTTACGGTCACTGGCATATTTGGTTGCCAGGCCGGAGTAAATCTTCTCCAGTAAAGGTTTCGGGAAATCAGGGCTGTCAAAGACGATATTTTGGAACCCTGTGGCCAGATGTACCTCCAGCGTTCCAATCCGCGGGAAAATATCGAAACATTCATCCGGAAGGGTTGAGGCTCCGTGCTGCACGGCCCCTCCCATACCGTACTCTTCCCTGGCTAATTTGGAAAGTTTTTCCAGGGTATCAAAATCAAGCTGGACATCGGCAATCCTGCCGTTGGGCAGGACTACCCCGCCGTGAGTGGTGCCGGTCTGTACGCTGATCTTGGAAATACCTTTCAGGCCGGGAGCCATATCGTGATTATAAACCTGCATGAAGGCCCGCAGGTCTTCTACAGTGCTGTTTCCGGAACCGATTTCCCCAATTTCCCCGCCGATGGAGATTGTTATATCGGCGGGCTGATGCAGACGGATGAACCGGGTCATTTCAGCCGTGATAAGTCCGTTGGTCTTTTGCTGTTCCACGAGATCGGCTTTATCTATATCCACCAGCGTGGAGGCATCTATATCAATATTATAGAAGCCGGCGTCGATCAGGTCTTTAATCAAACTGCGGGTGAAGTCCAGTTCTTTCCTGGGTTCTTTGGCATAATTAACCCGCCGGATTTGTATGTGGTCGCCTTGCAGGAAAACCGGTCCCTCGAATCCCTCGGCTATTGCCGCGGCCAGAACACATCCGGCATATTCGCCCGGGGTTTGCAGCGTGTAGCTCATTTCCGAACGGGCGATCTCGAAGATAAAGGCGCCGACGTTATGTTTGAGAGCTGCCCGGAAAGCAGCCCGTGCCATTTCATAAGTGATACCCCGCAGGTTCATGGCTGGCACTGTGAAACCGGAATAATTGCCCTTACCGATTTCTTCGTAGAGGCTCTGGATGCTGGTAGGGAAAATATTTTTTTCCAGGGCCATCTGACGTATCCGTACCTGCCTGTCCTTGGCGTCGGCGCCGAATACCATCTCCCTGACCAGCGTATCAATATTAGTAGTCTCCAGATTCGAACTCATCACATCTCTCCTCTTACGCCAATATCTTCTGGGTTCCGTTATACTCTTGAACGTCATACATCGTGTTTACATCCACCAGTTTCAGTTTTCCGATGACATCTTCGATCGGAACGGCGGTAATTTTCCCGTCCAGATAGCTTACCATCTTGCCGTATACCCCGCGTGAAGCCAGATTGACCGCGGCGATACCAAAGTATCTTCCCATCCTGCGGTCATAGGCGCTGGGGATGCCGCCGCGCTGGATATGCCCCAGGACTACACTGCGCGATTCCAGGCCGAGACAGCTGCTGATCTCATTGGCAATAAAATCGCCGATACCGCCCAGGGTTTCATGTCCAAAACTGTCAACCTTGCCGTCTTTGCAGATAATCTGGCCCCCGGCTGGCTTAGCCCCTTCGGCTACCATAATGATGTCCGAGCGAGCGCCGGCTTTTCTTTTTTCCAGGATCAGCTCGTGGACTCTTTCCAGTGAAAAATCATGTTCTGGGATCAGAATGATCGAAGCCCCAGAGGACTCGCCGCTTCTCAGGGCTAACCATCCTGCGTTTCTGCCCATAACTTCAATAACCATAATCCGCCGGTGTGAACCGGCAGTGGTGCGCAGTTTATCTACAATATCGGTGACGATTTCACTGGCAGTGTTAAAACCCAGCGTATAATCCGTGCCGACCAGGTCCCCGTCGATAGTCTTGGGAATGCCTATGACATTAATGCCTTCTTTGCTTAATTTGGCAGCCACAGTAAGAGTATCGTCCCCGCCGATAGCGATCAGCACATCCAGGCCGAGCTGTTTGATATTATCGATGACCAGTTTGGATGAGTTGATCTTGGAACTGAAAGGATTATACCTGGAAGTTCCGAGGTTAGTCCCCCCTTCCCTGTCCCAGGCACTGACTTTTTCCCTGGTCAGGGTCTCGATATATTCATCTCGATTTTCGTTGTTAAAAGAAAGCCCTTTCCAGCCATCCTTGATGCCCAGGACTTCGTATTTTATTCCGCGTTCCGCGTCCATTCTGCTATCGAGAGCGGTGTTGACTACCCATTTAACGGCAGAATTCAATCCGGCGCAATCTCCTCCTCCTGTCAGTACCCCGATTCTATTGTGTTTGATTGCCATCCGAAAAACACCTCCTACCGTAATAACTAGATCGGAAGAGCGTC
>CAZELW010000137.1:0-4602 GCA_964513135.1 uncultured Dehalococcoidales bacterium | reverse complement strand
GTCTCTATCAGCTTTTGCCGCTGATATTTCTCACGTTGATCAGGGTCAACAGTCTCCTGAGAGTCGAAATACCTGCCTTGCGCTATAGCCATCTTTTCCTTCTCCTGTAATGTTTGACTTCGCGGTAGCTCTTTTTGGTACCCATGGCGGACAGTCCAATGTAGAATTCCTTGACATCCTCATTATTTTTGAGAAATTCGGCGGTACCGTCAAGGACAACACGGCCATTTTCCATGACATAGCCGTATTGAGCAATACTCAAGGCAATACGCACATTTTGCTCCACCAGCAAAACAGAGGTCTTGCTTTCAGTATTGAATCGCTTAATAATATCATAAATCTCCTGGACCATAAGGGGAGCCAGGCCCAGAGAAGGCTCGTCCAGCATCATCAGATTAGGCCGGGCCATCATTGCCCGGCCTATGACCAGCATTTGCTGTTCGCCTCCGGAAAGATATCCGGCGATATTTTTGCGCAATTGCTTCAATCTGGGGAAATAGTTATAGACCATTTCCAGATCGGTTTTAACAGCCTGGCGGTCTTTCCGGGCGTAGGCCCCGACGCTGAGATTTTCATCAACAGTAAGATGTTCAAAAACCCGCCGTCCTTCGAGAGCCTGGATAATACCCATCTTGCCTATCTCTTCGGCGTTTTTCTTATCGATGCGGGTCCCATTCCATTCAATACTGCCGTCGGTTACCTCACCCTCCTCGATATGCAGCAGACCGGAGATTGCCTTCAGGGTGGTGCTTTTTCCGGCGCCATTGGCGCCCAGCAGTGCCACGATTTGTCCGTCTTCCACGCCAAGAGATACGCCGTGCAGTACCCGGATGACGTTAAGGTAGGTGACTTCTATATTGTTTAACTTCAACATAAAAACGTTCCATAACTAGCTTAATATAAATCGAAATCCAATGCAATAAAAACATGAGCGCTGTGCGGGTTTAGTCCGTATTCTAATGAAACATTATCCACCCGAAGGGGACGGAATTATGATTCAAGATTAATGATTAAGGGGAGTATGCGAACATGTCAGGAAAGGAAAGGGAATTATATCACCATAACCTTTCTCCATATAGTGAAATTTATTATCTTTTATACTATTCTACCCGGATTATCTTTACGGGACATCTTAATCGACATAATAACAGCCGTGCCCAGAGATCGTTTAGCTAAGTTTCAGGTTCATTTTTGTTGACAGTGCAAGGGGTTTATTGTATACTAATTTCGCTGTAGCCAGTAGCCGTAAATTGGATATACATATTCGAATTTTGAATATTAATCAGGCAGATTGGACACAAAATATTATATAGGAGGATTACATGCTAGCAAAAAAAACCTCGGCACTCCTGCTCTGTCTCGTCCTCATCCTCTCCCTGACAGCCATCCTTACTGCCGGCTGCACGTCCGAAACGACGCCGACAACGAGCGCCCCCGCGACCACGACAGAGCCTCCAACCTCTACTGCCCCTGGCACTACACCCGTCTCCACCGAAGCACCCAAGACTTTTACAATCAAACTCATTCCGGCCACTACCGGACCGCCACCCCAAAAAGGCCTTACACTGGTTGCTGAAGAATGGGCCAGAATCATCGAAGAAGCTACCAATGGCCGCATTAAAACCGACATCTACTACTCCGAGAGCCTTGCCAAAGGCAACGATATCGTCGCCGCCATAGAAACCGGCCTTGCCGACGCGGCATTCCTGCGCTCCCACGCAGAACCAGGCAAAATTCCTCTCTGCACTGTGGGTGAAATGCCCGGCGTCAGCCTGGATTTATGGGCCCTGAGCCAGGCGTACAGCGACCTGATGCATTCAGACCTGATGGCGGCCGAATTTGCCAGCCATAACATGGTCCCCTTCAGCGCGACGCTCATTAATGAGACCAGTATTATCAGTGCAAAGCGCGTAACCACCATCGAAGAACTTACCAAGCTCAAAATCGGTGCACAGGGTATCAACGCCAAACTCCTTTCCAAGCTGGGTGCTACACCTCTCTCCATATCCCCTCCGGAACAGTATGAAGCCCTTTACAGGGGAACTGTCGATGCCCTTTCCGCCCCGATAGATGCCATTCACGGTTTCAAATACTACGAGGCGGGCAAGTATTGGCTGGATATTGCTCTCGGCACCCGAATGCACCCCGTCGTCTTCAACAAAGACACCTGGGAGAGTTTCGGGCCGGAACTGCAGCAGATCCTGACCGACCTTATTCCCGAGCTTAATACATCAAGCTACGAAGCTATCAAGGCAACCGGAGATGAAGGCTTTGACGCCTTGCGGGCAGCAGGTGTCGAGTTCATCTCACTTAGCGAAGAAGACCTCGCCAAGATGAATGAGGCCTACAAGGCTATCCATGAAGAGTGGGTTGCCGAACAAGAAGCGGCCGGTCGGCAGGGCCAGCCTTTGATGGACAAGTACCTAGAGTTAGCTGAACATTACAAATCCATAAGCCCCTATAAATAGTCACAGTCATTGCACTTAACAAAGACTGCCGGCCGGTTTCTTTCGAAAACCGGCCGGCAGGTAACTTATACTGTATCGATTATGCCCATCCAAATTAAGCATTTCCATACAATATAGCAGAGGAAGGTTCTCCAATGACAACAGGCGAACAGGCAAAACCCGGAGCCATTAAAAGGCGAACGTTCGGCAGCGCATTTGAGTCTACACTGCTCAAGATAGAAAAGTCCGGCGCCGTCATCTCGGCCGCCTTTATCCTAATTATGATGGTGATGACAACCATCGATACCTCTCTAAGATTCATCAGCAAGCCAATCACCGGTGTATACGAACTCGAAACGATGATGATGGTCGTTATTGTTTACTTCGGCCTATCCTTCATCCAGAGCCAGCGCGGCCATATCCGGATGGACCTGCTGTCATCGAAGCTTTCCGAGTCCAACCAGCTTTTACTTAATTTTCTATCTGATGTAATATTTCTCTGCATCGCCGTGCTGATAACCTGGAAAATGGGAGACGCCGCCTGGAAAGCCTGGCTAACCAACGATTACTATGAAGGCGTGGTGCGTTTCGCGATGTGGCCGGCCAAGGGAGCTATTGCCCTGGGGACCGGTCTCGTCAGTATCCGGCTTATTTCCGATATCATCCGGAACCCACTCTGGTTTTCCAAGACCGGAAGCGGTGCGGCCCGGGCTGTCCGGATACTGTTCGCGGTGGTCTTCATAGCAGCGCTGGCAGGAGTCGCCGCCGCCCTCATCAACGCTGACCTGAAACCGCACGTCGCCGGATATTACATGCTGGTGATCTTCCTGGTATTTCTGTTTATCGGCGTACCGATCGCATCTGGAATGACCCTGATCGGCATATTCGGATTCTGGGTATTGGCCAATTCAAAGGTGGCGATGGGGACTGCCAGCACAGTCCCGTTTTCCGCTGCCGCCAACTATACCATGACAGTATTACCACTTTTTATCATCATGGGTATTTTCGCCGGTTTGGCCGGGTTCGCCGAAAAGGGCTTTGATATGGCCCGGCGCTGGACGGAGGGCATCAAAGGAGGCATCATCCACGCTACGGTTATCGGATCGGCCTTTTTCGCTGCGGCGACCGGCAGCGGCGCAGCGTCCTGCGCTGTTCTCACTAAACTCACCCTGCCTGAAATGCTGCGGAATGGTGTCCGCAAGGACGTCGGCATCGGTGTCATCTCCTCGGCTGCTTCACTGGCCGTCATGATACCGCCCAGCACCACTTTTGTGATTTACGCCATGTTGACGGGGAATTCAGTCGGCAAACTCCTTATCGCCGGCATTATACCGGGCATTATCGGCGCGGCGATGATCATGCTCATGGTCTGGATAAGATGCATGCTGAACCCCGATATTGTTAAAGCCACCTCTGTAGAAAAAAGCACCTGGAAGCAGCGCTTTGCCGCCATTCCCCAGGCATGGGGCCTGGCACTGGTTATTGTCGTTATCATCGGCGGTATTCTCTCCGGCACATTTACACCAACTGAGGCCGGTGCCATTGGAGCGTTTGTAACCTTCGTAGCAGTCCTCATTTTACGCAAGGGCAAGGACAAGTATAAAGAAATCGGCTCAGGCCTGGCTGATTCCGCCGGGATCGCCGCCAAGATCCTCTTTATCCTGGTAGGCGGCATGCTGTTCGGCCAGATGATCTCAGTCACGCGCCTGCCGAACATGCTTACCGAATGGGTGGTGGGACTGGAAGTGGCCCCTATCATGATCATCCTCGCCATCATGCTGGTATATTTCATCCTGGGCATGTTTGTCGACGCCCTGACCTCGATGATAATCACTCTCCCGATAATCTACCCCATTGTCATCGGCCTTGGCTACGACCCGCTCTGGTACGGTGTACTTATGGTACAGAATATTGAAATCGCCTGCGTAACGCCGCCGTACGGCATGAACCTGTTCATCATAAAGGGAATGCTGCCGGATACTTCCATGGGAACGATTATACGCGGTTCCGTTCCGTTCCTCATTCCGCTGCTGCTGACCATGGCCGTTTATATTGCATTCCCGCAGGTAGTGCTGTGGCTGCCGAGTCTCATGTAGAAATGGATACAACTAAAGGATAAATATCAGGAGCGGCTTTTGCCGCTCCTGTTTTTTAT
>CAZELW010000136.1:0-4668 GCA_964513135.1 uncultured Dehalococcoidales bacterium | reverse complement strand
ATTTTATCTGGTCATTATCTTTTATCATTCTTTGCTCCAGTTGATCGATATCAGTCGGCAGATGTTCTCAATGACCGGTTTATCGGGCAAACCGGCTTTCCGGCCGGTAATACGCAATTATTTTATTCCAGGCCGGGATACTCTATTCTTGCGCGCCAGAACAGCCCGGCGCAATAAGAAAAAAGTAACAGGTAGCCGGTAATTTGGTACTGCCTAAAAATAGACCATCTGTACCAGATAAATCAGGAGTGCGATATACAGGACGGAAAAAAGCTGGCTAGCTAACGCAAAGCGGCTGTCGGACTTCCTGCAGCTGTAGCTGCCGACGACTATCCCGGCGAAGGCGAATACAGCGCTCAGCCCGAGCAGGGTCAAAAACACAATGATATTGAGTTCGCTGAAGGAATCCAGAACGCTGAAAGATAACAGGACGGCCAGGATAAGCGCCGCGAGACAGGAGCATATCAGGGCAGCCGTTCCTGAAATCGAACGTGCTTTTCCCGGCGCCCCGGAGGTCGACCCGGTCTTATTTAACAATTCCGCCATATCTAACCTGCTGCTAAAGCAGTACCTTAATTATAGCTTACGGCCTGTCGAAGTCAACCCTCGGTTGGAAGATAAAACCGGCGGTTACCAGAGAAGCTTTCTCCATTCCAAACTCATGTCCAAAATCACGAGCAGCCTGGTACAATCTGTTCGAAATTGAGCGGAGTATATTAACATTTATTAATAGCCTCGTGACCGCTCAAGGTAATAAGAAGGCAAGTACAGAATAATCCGCCAGTATATGTGAATAAATAAAATAGCCCCCAGGTGATTATTGCATGGAGGGCTATTTTGCCTTAAAATCTGGAGCCAGCGAAGGGATTCGAACCCCCGACCCGCGCTTTACGAAAGCGCTGCTCTGCCAACTGAGCTACGCTGGCGTATTGAACACTTTATCCTGATTAATTATCAAACAGCTTGAGCCGGAAGTCAACGGTTGACGATCCTGGCTTCATAACCCAGGCGGGTTAATTCGCTTACCACCTGCCGGGCATCTTCCGTTTCCAGGTGGACTACCAGATTGTTCTTTTTATTGTTAGGCGAGTAGATTGCCCAGATTACCTTAATCCCAACCCCCAGCCGGTTTATAGCTCCGAGAACAGCTTCAGCATTCTCTCCGGTGCCTCCCCCCACGACCACTACCCTGCTGCCCGGTTCACCAATCCCCAGGGTAGGGTTTACAACCCCATAAAAGATATCGTTGGTGGTGACGATACCCACTATTTTACCATTTTCGACCACCAGCAGGGAACCGACCCTGGCATTTTGCGCTTTGCTGGTTGCGTGTTCCACGGTATCGGTCGGCTTGACTGTCACCGGCTTTTTATTCATCACTTCACCCACGGTACGGCGCGAAGCCCAGGGTCCGCTTTGCCATATCATGGGAAGGCCTGACTGGGGTTTCAGTTTTTCTATGCTGACCTGGGAGACCACCCCGATGGGATGGCCGTCTTCATCCACCACCGGCAAGCGCCGAAAGCCATGTTGCTGCATTATCTTTAAGGCTTCGAGCACTGGAGTATCTTTCTTTACGGTGATGACATCTCTGGTCATCAGGTCAACTACTAGCATTGCTCTGACTCAAGTCCTTCCCGGCCCGTTTCGGAAACATAGTATAGCACAAATCACCTTAAACATAAATTCGCTGGTCGATCGCTAATCAAAGGCCGGACCACCGACATCCGCATTGTTGCTGTAGCCCGCTGTCTCCCAATAGCCCCGGAATTCGGCATTCGATGACAATTCAATTCGGGTAACCCACTTGGCCCACTTGTAGCCAAACTTGGTCTCGGCTACCACTTGAAATGGGAATCCCCTTTCCTCCGGAAGAGTGATGTCATTCAGCTTTAAGGCAATGATTATGTCCTTCTCCTTGATATATTTTAAATCCAGAGAAGTATATCCTTCATCATCAGTATCGGCTGTATAGAAGATAGCGATTACAGCTTCGGGCTTAACTCCGGCCTCGGCGAAAATCGCATCCAGCGATGGGCCTGTCCACTTCGCAGTGAAATCCCACCCTTCAACACAATCCAGGTCCATCAATTTCGAAATCTGCGGACGGGCCAGTAAGTCAGCATAGCTCAAACTCAGCGGTTTTTCTACCAGGCCGTCAACTGTCAGCCTGTAAGTTTCCCTGTCAATCGATTTTGTGCCTGCAAGAGCATTGTTTCTCTGCTGGGCTATGGGCGTGAGTTTTACGCCCATAAACTCCGTGGCTTCGATTTCACCACCGGGGCCGGTAGTGGGACTCGCCGCAGGCGCCCGGCAGGCTAAGACAGACAGCAAAGCGATGCATAGCAGGACTGCCGCTATGACACTGTTGTTCTTCATTCGTCCTCCTTAGCGAAAATATTCCATGTATACCACACCCGCCATTAAGCCTGCCCCGATTATCGCCAGAATGCTGTTTACCACCCAGGGCGTTGGGTGTCGTCGGCGGGAAACCGCTATTTTAATATTTATCAGCACATGGGCTAAAAAGAAAAAGGCCAGCGGTGCGTTCACGCTGCGATGAATAGCATTTGCAAGCCGGCGGTCAATAAGTCCAAAGGTCGCATTATAGATGATTTCTGTTTGCGTAATACCCCAGCCCGACACCACCAGAACGACAACGCCCGCAAGAAGCGCCCAGGCGCTGGCACGGGCCAGTCTTCTTAACCAGGGATTTACCTCATTTTCCACAAAAACGCTTTTTCTTCCTGTTTCGCTTTTCCGGAACTGTCTGGCCGGCCGCCGGGGACCGGAAAACCCGCAGCTTAACAATGTATAAATTTATTATATTACATGCAGGCGTGATAGAATTATCTCAATGTTTAAGGCCCTTTGCATAAAAATGCTCTGGCAAATATTACTGAAGACATGTTATAATAAGTAAAAATCGTAATCGATACACTCATGTAATTTCAATTAATCAACCCTGTGAAGAGTAATAAAGAAAAGGAAGATAGATCTAAAATGCAATATGACGAAGCGGCAAAATATTATTCCTATTCTGATGAGGACCACGACCTCTGGATGCTGCTGACGCACACCCGGTACGCCATCTACCGGTCCAGAGAAAAAGAACTGCTCAGGTACGGCGTTTCTCCGGAGCAGGTGGGAGTTCTTTTCATTGTACAGGCTCTGAAAGATAAGGCGACCCCTTCCGAAATATCCCGGTTTATCATGCGGCAGCCGCATACCGTCTCTGCCCTGATCGAGAGAATGGAAAACAAGGGCTTCGTTAAGAAGACACATGACCTGGACAAGAAAAACCTGGTAAGGGTGTCCTTAACCGAGAAGGGGCTCAAGGTTTACGACTATTCCACCAAAAGAGGACCGATTCATAGAATAATGGGGACACTGACCAGCGCAGAAAGGACCCAGTTGCGCCAACTCCTGGAGAAGCTGCATGCCCAGGCCCGCAAAGAGATCGGCCTGGACCAGGAAAAATATATCTCCCTGGATGAATGATCATTCTTTTAACTAAATAGAGTTGTTCTGCCTGCGGATAGGGGGCTCTTTCCCTACCCGCATTATTTTAACCTTCTGCCTGTGTTATACTAGTATTGGAATAAGATTCAAAGGCCATCATCATGAGAGATTCTGTAAAGGTAGGCCTGGCTCTTGGGGGCGGCTATGCCCGCGGCCTTGCCCATATTGGAGTTCTGGAAGTCCTGGAGCGGGAAGGCATTCCGGTTGATATGATTGCGGGCACCAGCATAGGTGCGCTGGTTGGGGCCTTATATGCCATCGAACGCAACGCCGCCCTTATTAAAAATCAGGCCATGCAGTTGGATAGTAAAGGCCTGGCTTCACTGGTAGACCTTACCTTGCCGAAAAGTGGTTTTATCAGAGGGAAACGAGTCACCAGCCTTTTGCGCCGCTTCGTCGGTGACGCTCAGTTCGAAGACCTGTCCATCCCTTTATTCTGTGTGGCGTCGGATATTATAACCGGTGAGGAAATAGTTCTTAATCAGGGTTCAGTCCTGGAAGCTGTCCGGGCCAGTATCTCTATACCCATAATCTTTACTGTGACCAGGAAAGACGGCCGGTACCTGGTCGACGGCGGACTGGTAAATCCTGTGCCGGTAAGCGTATTAAAAAGAATGGGGGCAGACTTTATCATAGCCGTGGACGTGACGCCGGACCGCAAGGAGAGGGCTGCCTATCTCCGGGAACATAATGAAACTAAAGAACCGGGAATATTCCAGGTTATGGTACAGTCCATCTATATTACTACCTATTTGACCGCCAGGACGGTTTCCAGGGGTGCTGATGCCCTGGTCCGTCCGCATGTGGCCGAAATCGGGCCGGGCGAGTTTCACCGGGCCAGAGAATGCATTCTGCAGGGCGAACTGGCAGCCGTAGACAGCCTGCCGAAAATCAAAAAACAACTGCAAGCGGCCGGAATCCCGCTGAAAAGATAGATCGGGCAAATTGAGTATCGGCCTGGTCTCAACTGCTGCGCAAGGGGTCTTTTTCCTTCTTTATACCAAAACCCGGACTTGCTGCTTGCTGTCGAAGGCAAATCTGTAAGGTCTGAGGACTGGATCTGGTGCCGGGGGAGGGTCTCGAACCCACAAGCCTTTTGAGGGCGGAGGATTTTAAGTCCTCTGCGTCTGCCAATTCCGCCACCCC
>CAZELW010000135.1:0-4724 GCA_964513135.1 uncultured Dehalococcoidales bacterium | reverse complement strand
TGATTAAGACCTATTTTATACTTAAGTTAAATGGCCAGCCGGATGAAGAAATTATATGAGAGACAGAGGCCCTTTTATCTATTGCAATCAGGACCCGAAGACCTGGGATGCTCCGGTGAATTCAGGACAAAACTTAACTGAACTTATAACGTTATATAGATAGAGGTTTTCAAGGAGGGGAGATCTGAAACCAGGGAATCCATTGTGGTTTTTCTGTTATAAGACTGGTTTGGGCGTCTTTGGCCTGCTCTACCACAGAGGCGACTTCATCGAAGACAGCTATAGTTAAAGCAACTGGCTTTTCGGTGATCGGAACAGAATTCGGTATAAATGCTTATTGAACAAAAGGAGAATATAGTGCCGGTAAAAAAAATCATATCTTTACTCGTCCTGGTATTATCTATGGCAAGCCTTATTTTAAGCGGGTGCGGAGGCGGCGCCGATCAGCCCGTTACCTTTTCTCAGCTTATTTCCCAGGCTGACAGGTACAACGGCAAGATTGTCACATTGGAAGCATTTTATTTCAGCGGCTTTGAAATCTCCGCTCTTTCCGAGTCAGTGGGCCCGGCCGGTTTCGAACCATGGAGAATAGTCCCCACCGGCACGCTGATCTGGGCAACCGGAAACATCTCTCCGGAATTATTCGATCAGCTTTACGCTCAAACCTTCACGCCCAGCGGCTATACCGAACGCCTGGGCAAACTAAAAATCACCGGAAAATTTGAGACCGGCAGCAGGTACGGCCACCTGGACGCTTACCAGTACAGGATTACCATAACCAGTGCGGAACTATTGGAGTGGACGCCGCCTCCGGCAGCGGCGACTGCTACCCCCGGATGATCAGCAGACTATCCATGCTGTAGTAGTCTGCTGCCGGCCCACGCTATTCCAGGAGGATATTATCTATCAGGCGAGTCTTACCGAATCTGACTGCCAGGGAGATTACTACCGGAGGGTCAGCCTTTTCCAGTTCCTGGAGATTGACGGCATCGGCAATGCTGATATAATCTATAGCGCCGGAAGATTTTTCCTGAATAAGGTCACACATGGCCTGGTGAATTTTTGCGGAATCGCGTTCTCCTCCATCCCACATTTGCCGGGCCAGGCTCAGGGACTGGAATAATACGGGAGCCTGCCGGCGTTCCTCCGGACTGAGGTAGACGTTGCGGCTGCTCATAGCCAGGCCATCCGGTTCCCGCACCGTCGGCACAATGATAATCTCCAGGTCCATATTCAGGTCGGCTGCCATCTTTTTAATCACAACGCACTGTTGGGCGTCTTTTTGTCCAAAGTAAGCCCGGGTAGGCGCCACGATATTAAAGAGTTTGGCTACTACGGTAGCCACTCCGCGGAAGTGGCCGGGACGTACCGCTCCCTCCAACTGTTCCGTGACCTTATCGACATTCACCCAGGTGTTGAAACCAGCGGGGTACATCTCTTCCGGCGGCGGGAGAAAAACGAAATCGGTATTTTCTTTCTCCAGCAAAGCGAAATCGCGCGGATAGTCGCGGGGATAACGATCGAAGTCTTCATGAGGGCCGAATTGAGTGGGGTTGACAAAAATGCTGACAACGATAAAATCGTTGGCTTTGCGTGCCTGCCTCACCAACGTTAGATGGCCTTCGTGAAGATAGCCCATGGTGGGGACAAAGCCGATGGTTCCTTTTAAAGCACGGCGGACTTTTTTCATCTCCGCAATTGTGTTTATAATCTGCATATCAGACCTCGCATCCAGCCCTTATTAATAACTTCTCACCGGCAATCCAGAGAATAAAAAGGGGGAGAAGCGACCTTCTCCCCCGGTCCATCTTCGCGGGTTATTCCAGGTCAGCCAGAATGGACTCATCCATGGTGAAACTTTCTTTTTCAGTGGGGAAAACCCCTTCCTTAACTTCTTTCTGGTAGCTGGCGACGGCATTTTTTATGATGTCCGAGAGAGAGGCATATTGTTTAGCATGCCTGGGGACAAAACCGGTGGTAAAACCCAGGATATCGTTGATGACCTGCACCTGGCCGTCGCAACCGGAGCCTCCCCCGATTCCAATGGTGGGGATGTTCAATTTCCGGGTGATAAGAGAGGCTAATGGGGCGGGGACCGTTTCCAGTACTACCGAGAAGGCACCGGCCTGCTCCAAGGCGATAGCGTCATCCAGAAGCTTCCTGGCGGCCTCGGGTGTTTTACCCTGAATCTTATAACCGCCAAGCTGATTCACCGACTGCGGTGTAAGACCGATGTGTCCCATTACAGGTATTCCGGCGTCAACGATGCGCTTGACTTTCTCTGCTACGGTAACGCCGCCTTCGAGCTTGACGGCCTGAGCTCCAGCTTCCTGGATGAAGCGCCCGGAATTGCGCAGGGCCTCTTCAACGCTGATGTGATAGGTCATGAAGGGCAAATCCCCCACAATGAGGGCGTTTTTCGTGCCCCTGACCACAGCCCTGGTATGATGGAGCATATCCTCCATAGTTACCGGTATAGTGGACTCATAACCCAGAACCACATTGCCCAGACTATCTCCAACCAGAATCAACGGCAGGCCGACCTCGTCAATTATCCTGGCTGTAGCATAATCGTAAGCAGTCACCATGGCGAACTTTTCGCCTTTGCGTTTAAGCTCTTTAATCTGGTTGATCGAGATGCGCATAGATCATCTCCTTAAAATATCTAATGCTTCGTCCATGACCCCTCTGGTATGGGTAATCCGGTTTTTTTCATCCACGTAGACCAGCCGGGGATGATAGTCCCGAAGCTCATCTTCCGGAACATCCCGGTAGGTAAGAATAATCACAATGTCGCCTTTGGCCACTAACCGGGCGGCGGCCCCGTTCAGGCAAATTTCACCACCGTTTTCTTTGCCTTCAATGGCATAGGTGTGGAACCTGGCTCCATTATTGATATTGAGGATGTGTACCTGCTCGTAGGGAATAATGTCGGCGGCTTCCATCAGTTTTTTATCAATGGTAATGCTGCCTTCATAGTCGATATTACCATCGGTAACGCGGGCGCGGTGGATTTTGCTCTTTAGCATTGTACGCATTTGTTTTCCCTCTCAATATTAGATTTGAGCACTTGTTTGAATATTTTATCGAGTTCTGCGGCCTGAGACTCGGTAATTTTCCCTTTAGCAAGGGCCACCGGCACAGTCTGCAATCCCAGTTCGCAATATACCGGGAGAATTGCCGGAGCGGTCTCTTTCAAGGTGTTCAGATGAATCTGCACAGTCCCCACATCCCCCCTGGCGACGGGGCCGGTGAGGGCGTTGGGGACACTCAGGTTTTTGATATTATTAATCGTTCCCTTGAGCAAAGGCAGCAATGCCTGGATAGCCTGGTCGCGAGAGATGCCGAAGCTTTCCCAGAGGTCGGAGGCGAGCTTAACCAGTGTTACAAGGTAGTTACTGGTCATGACCGCAGCGGTATGATAAGCTGCCTTGTCTCCCGCCCCCAGTTTGATCCAGCGGCCTTCCAGGGCTTCCGCCATTTCTTTTAATATTTCCAGGAGGCCATCTTCGGCTTCCAGGGCAAAAGTTGAACCGGGGAGATTATCTATTGCTTTTTGAATACTGGCAAAGGTCTGGAGGGGATGGAAAGAGCCCACGCGCGCGCCCACAATGCGGGCCTGTTCCAGGACATCCAGAGAATCAGCACCGCTGCAATGGACCACATAACAGCCAGGGTGCCAGCGGACCTGGTTTACAATGACCGGAATGGCGTCATCCGGCGTGGTAATGAAAATAAAATCAGCATTATCGGCTACGCCCTGCGGGCTGTCAAAGACCTGTCCACTGCCGACCATTTTCACCAGACGCCGAGCGGAAGAGAGACTACGGCTGGCCGCGCCCGCAATATTATAACCTTTACGGCCAAGTCTGACAGCCAGGGCCGTGCCGACGGTTCCCGCACCAATGAAACCTGCTTTTAACATCTTCAGGTTACCTACCTATGCGATAATGGGCAAAAAAATGCCTTCTTCGGAAAAACCGAGGAAGGCATTTTGGTATGTCGAAGTATTTGGCCGTCTCGGTCGTTTCCGATCCAAGCGACGATGTTATTGTTAAAAATCTCAGGCCATCTAGCTCACCGCCCCGAAAAAACCGGGGTCGATGGCCGCGTATGTCTGGCTTACATTTTGCATTATATAGGCCTAAAATAATGTTGTCAAATATAGTCGCTATATGATAATCGTAATGGTGAATACATCCCTTTTTTAGCTACAAAACCCGTATTTTATTAGCCCATTCTCAATGTCGCCCGGGCAAGGTCCCAGGCATATTCATAAACATGCAGGCCTTTGCTTATGCCGATCAGTTCGCCGTCCTCGACGCCGATCTCGCTGGACATATATTCTTTAAGCAACTGGATTGCAGCCAGGTTGGAGGGGAAGCCCGCCCACAGGTCCCAGGACCGGAAGTAGACCATAAAGTTGAGTTTATTATCACGGATCCGGGTATCGATCCCCCTCAGGCACGGCGGGTCGCTAAGAAAGACAGATTTTTCATCGCCTACGGTCATATAGGCCTGATTGGTGTTAGGCCCCTGTTCCTTATACATTTTGATGATTTCCGGGATCTGATTTTCCAGGTACTGGCCGTAGGTATACTGCTCTCCCTCAGCCCGGTGGGATGTCATCAGATAGGGGAGGTAAGATTCGACGTATTCCATTGTGCTGGGCGGGGGAACTCCCTGGGGAACATCGGGTATAAGGGGGCGGGTGGCGGGATTCT
>CAZELW010000134.1:0-4750 GCA_964513135.1 uncultured Dehalococcoidales bacterium | reverse complement strand
CTACACCCTATCCTACACTCTTTCCCTACACGACGCTCTTCCGATCTCTGAATGCTTACAGTATTCAGATGCGGGATGATCTTTATGAGGTGCTGGGGGCTATCCGGGATGATCCTGAGGTAAGAGTAATCATCCTGAAAGGGGCTGGAGAGAAGGCCTTCTGTGCCGGGGCTGACCTGACTGAGTTCCTTTCGGCCCCGCCGCCGGTATTAGACCGCCGGGCGCGTTTTGAGCGCGATATTTGGGGGCGCTTTCTCAGCATCCCGAAACCTTTTATCGCTGCCATGCATGGATATGTACTGGGTTCCGGGATCGAAATGTCCCTTTGCTGCGATCTCCGCCTGTGCTCGGAGGACGCTCAGTTTGGCTTGCCTGAAGTGAGCCTGGGAATTATCCCCGCTGCCGGGGGCAGCCAGACTCTTCCCCGCACTATAGGCCTGGCGCCTGCCCTCGATATATTGCTTACCGGTCGCTGGTTGAAGGCTGACGAGGCCAGGCGAGTGAAGCTGGTCAATAAAGTCCTGCCTCGCCGGGACCTGTTCGCCGAAGCCGAAAGACTTGCTAACTTGCTAAAGAATTTTGATGCCGGCGCTGTCACTTTAGCCAAACTGGCTGTTACTCGAGGACTGGGAATGAGCCTGGAGGAAGGACTGCGCCTGGAAAAAAGATTGGCGTCTTTGCTCTCATCTCAGGCGACTTAGCCTCTCGAAGCTTCCATTATCCTCACTACTATTATCATTTCTCTAAAATCCGATAATCGTACTGGAGACATATTTGCTTTTGTTATCGATTTACGATAAAGTATTTCTGGTCACAAGATTATCATTAGATGTATATATGCTAAAAATTAGCAATATTTAAAAAATTTTGCAGGAGGAAAGAATAGTGGACAAGGTATTTCCCAGCCTGGAAGAAGCCATTGCCGAGGTCCAGGATGGCGCTATGATTGCTATCCCTGGCTTTTTCGCGTGCGGAGTGCCGAGGGCTTTATTAAGGGCTCTTATCAAGAAAGGTGTGAAAGACCTGACGTTGACCTGCGGTTGCGGTCCCCTGGTGGGAGCTTCCGAAGAACTCAGAATGTTGGTAGAGAACGGACAGTTAAGAAAAGTCATCGATTCTTACGGACTTGACCGTTCCGCCAGTAAAGGCGCGAAGAATCCCTTTGAACAGGCTGTCAGAGCTGGCAGAATTGAATTTGAGGCCTGTCCAATGGGTACTCTGGCAGAGAGATATCGCGCTGCCGCCGCAGGCATCCCCGCTTTCTATACTCCAACCGGTGTTGGCTCAATAGTCGAAGAGTGGACTGTCAGCAGCATCGAAAAGAACCGGGTGAAGAAAGAGACCAGAATGATTGATGGTCAAAAATATATACTTGAGTATGCCTTGAAACCTGATTTCGCTTTTATTCACGCGCATACCGGTGACAGAGAGGGCAATCTGCGTTATTCCAAGACGGCTAGAAACTTCAATCCTGTAATGGCTGCGGCAGCCAAATTTACCATCGCTGAAGTCGAGAATTTGGTTGAAGTAGGGGAACTGGACCCTGATATGGTTCATACACCCAGTGTATACGTTCACCGGGTAGTGAAGATAGAACGCCCCAAAGTTGCCATTACCATAGATGATTAAGTTGAAGTCAAGGAGGAGAAAGTAAAATGGCTACTATACCGAAATTCGAGGGACTATCCAGGGAAATGATTGCCCTTAGAGTTAGTCGTGAAATAAAAGATGGCTGGTATGTTAATCTGGGCATCGGTATTCCGACATTGGTCAGCAACTGGATCGAGGGAATGGATGTTTCTCTCCAGGCTGAGGTGGGAATGCTTAAAACGGGGCCTTTAGCCGATCCTGAAGAAGCCGATCAAGACCTGATTAATGCCAGTTGTCAGGCTATCACTACTTTGCCAGGGTCATCTTATTTTGATATTGTCGATTCATTCACCATGATTCGCGGCAAACATATCGACGTGGCGGTCATGGGCGCTCTCCAGGTCAATCACAGGGGAGATTATGCAGGCTGGTTAACCCCCTCTCGCGGACTCTCCGTGGGAAATATAGGCGGATCGATGGACCTGGCTGCCGGCGCACAAAAACTTTTTATTGCCATGGAGCATGTTACCAAGGGCGGTGAATTGAAGATTGTAAATGAGCTGTCATATCCGGCCACTACTGTTGGTAGAGTCAGCATGATATTTACCGACCTGGCGGTTATGGAAGTGACGCCTCAAGGGCTTCTGCTCAAAGAGATATTCCCCGGTTTAACCGTGGACGATATTCAGTCTGTAACCGAGCCGAAACTGATTGTTGCCAAAGACCTCAAAGAAATCGAGATGTAGATTCGGCCGTTAAAGCAGGAACTAAACCCATCACACCCCGGATTTCCGGGGTGTGTTTCTTGCAGGATGATCCATTTGGGCTCTGAAATGATGTTGCGATGGAGACCGCAGCAAGGCCGGATACCGGGATGCTGCGATAGTTCTATCTTCTTCTCTTCTGATTGTTCAATTAGCAAGTTCGAACAAAGGGGCGATAATATCGTCTTCCGGAGACTCTCCTTGCAGCAGCAATGTATTGTTCATAATCACACTATGGCCGATGATTTCCAGAGAAATCTGAGCGGGATCAACCCCGCTGAGGTTGCCCATTATCCAGGGGCCTTCATCCAGTTCAACCAGCACAACGGTATAGGGAGTTTTACCCCGCCGGCTCTCCGGGGGAATATAGACTGAGGTGAAGGTGGCAATCTTTCCCTTGCCGGAAAGCTCCAGGATTTCACTATTTCGGCCGGAGCAGTGGCGGCAGGCCAGGCGAGGAGGGGCGGTTATAAATCCGCATTCCCGGCACTTTAGTCCCAGCAGCCGGTTTTCCCTGAGGGCGGCCAGATAATCTTTTACTGTAATCTTGGGTTCCACTACCATCCTCTTTGTAATATCATATTGCAGTGAATATTGCCGCTGGCACCCATCGCATCAGCCAGCCCGATTCTGGCGCCTTCAACCTGGGTCTCCCCGCATTCTCCGCGCAGTTGGCGGTAAATTTCATAGATCTGGGCGGCGCCGGTAGCTCCCACCGGATGGCCCTTAGCCTTCAGACCTCCCGAAGGGTTGACGGCGATCTTGCCGCCGATCATAGTATCGCCGCGAGCGGTGGCTTCTCCTCCTGTCCCCCGGTCAAAGAATCCCAGGCTTTCGATAGCCAGGATTTCAGAGATAGAAAAACTATCGTGCAGCTCACATACATCGATATCGTCCGGCGACACCCCGGCCATGGAATAAGCCTTTTTCACCGCTGCTTCCCGGGCGATAAGATGCGGCAGATATTGCTGCTGGCTGGCCAGTGTGCCGGCAGATGCTTGTCCGACTCCGGTTATGAAAACCGGCCTGTCCGTCAGCTTTTTGGCAGCTTCTTCCGATGCTACAACGATAGCCGAGGCGCCGTCTGAAAAAGGACAGCAATCATATACCTGGAGAGGCTGGCTGACCATGGGGCTGCGGAGTACCTTCTCTACAGTCATTTCCCGCCTCAGGTGAGCTTTAGGATTCAAGAGTCCGTATTTGTGGGCTTTTACCGATACCAGCGCCATTTGCTCTTTGAGCTTTGCCATTTCGATTCCGTATTTGTGAGCATACAGATTGGCCAGTAGAGCAAATACGCCGGGAAAGGTAATTCCGGAAGGGAAGTCATAAAATCGGTCCGTATACATGGCATAGGTCTGGGTGGCAAGCCGGGTGCCCATTGAGGCTGCCCTTTCCATGCCGCCTACCAGGACTATATCGAACATGCCGGAGGCTACCCAGATAAAGGCATCATGGATAGCTACGCTGGAGGAGGCACAGGCCCCGTCATAGGTGTTAGCCGGGATGCGGGAGAGCCCCAGGTTTTCTGCAATGTATGTATGGGCAATCTGCTGACCTTCCTCAAAGTCACTGAGTACATTGCCGACCAGCAAAGCCTGGACCGCGCCGGGTTTGATACCGGCACCCTGAAGGGCTTCTTCGGCAGCTTCAGTGAAAAGCTCCGTATTCGTCCGGGACTGGGCGCCGCTGAATTTGGTCTGCCCGACGCCGACTACCGCGACTTTACGCATTATGCTGCTCTCCCGGGTCTGTATAAGGCTGGTATACCGCCGATTCAGCCAGTATCTCAGCAATATCCATAACCTTCAGTGATTCTTCCGCTTCTTTGGTCTTGATGCCGTCCTGGAACATCTGGAGACAGAACGGGCAGGCCGTAGCCACCATCTGGGCCTGGGTTGCCATCGCTTGTTCAGTCCGCATCACATTGATGCGTTCTCCCACTTTCTGCTCTTCCAGCCACATATGCCCGCCGCCGGCACCGCAGCAAAAATTGCGTTCCCGGTTACGCTCCATTTCTGCCAGATTGAGGTCGGGAACAAATTGCAGTAACTGGCGCGGAATTTCAAAAATCTCATTATACCGGCCCAGATAGCATGGATCATGATAGGTTACAGTGCCCCTGGGTCCCTTGGATATCTTTAACCGGTTGTCCTGGAAGAGCTGCAGCAGGAATTCGGAATGATGAACGACTTCGAAATCGCCGCCGAACTGCGGATATTCATTCTTCAACGTGTTATAGCAGTGCGGGCAGCCGGTGACTATCTTTTTGATGTTATAGTTTTTCAGTACCTCGATGTTCTTCGTGGCCTGCATCTGGTAAAGGTACTCATTACCCAGCCGGCGGGCCGGGTCTCCGCAGCAGCTCTCCTCGTCGCCCAGAATGCCGAAGTTAA
>CAZELW010000133.1:0-4751 GCA_964513135.1 uncultured Dehalococcoidales bacterium | reverse complement strand
ACACCCTATCCTACACTCTTTCCCTACACGACGCTCTTCCGATCTATATCGTTCAATTTACATAACCGCCTCCAATGAGGCGGAAGCCCGAACACTTGGCCGGACGCTGGTTAGTGAGAAGTTGGCGGCCTGTGTTAACTACTTTCCTGTCAACTCCATCTACTGGTGGAAAGAGAGTATCGAAGAATCGTCTGAAGTGGCTATGATAGCCAAGACCCGTGCAGACCTGGTAGACCGGCTGATCGAGCGGGTCAAAGATCTGCATTCCTATGAGGTCCCCTGCGTGGTATCCTGGATCATTGAGAAGGGCAACCCGCCGTTTCTGGAATGGATTCGGGAGTCGACCACCGGAGAGGTGCAAAACGGATGACGCTGGATTTAACGAAGATAGCTCCTCAGATCGGCGACATGGTAATCAAACTGAAGACCGGCAGCCGCGAGGGGCAAGAGCACCTGAAATACGCCCTGGACCGGCTTTGCGATAAGCAAGCTAATATCGAGAAACTCAAGCGGAAGATTGCTGCCTGCAAGGGGAAGGTCACCTGGCTGGTGGCCGGGCCGGTCGAACCGCTGGATGCCCGCTATCCGGCACCGGAAGCCCCGAAGGACTATACGGTTATTGCCACCGACGGCTCACACATCGACATCGACCGCCATAAGTCGGTGCGCTGCATCGTCATCAATATCGGCTCCGTAATGATGAGATACGGGACTGAGCCGCAGGCTTCCCTGGAGAGTTCGCCCCAGTTGTATTGCGATGAAAACGACCTGGTGATCAAGGATGAAAACGACCAGCGGAAAAAACACCCCATCGACAGCACCTTACTGGGAATAAAGCGCGGTGTCGAAGAATGTAAAAAGTTGACCGAGATGGCTTCAGCCCTGCCGGCAGGCAGCCAGGCGATCGCCCTGCTGGATGGGACTCTGGTAGTATGGGGACTGGAGGCTTATCCTGGATTTGTCGCCAGCGCTCTTCTGCAAAAGGAGTTTCTGCCTTATTTCGACCGGATCAGGAAGCTCAATGACACCCGCAGCATCGCTCTGGCGAGCTATATCAGCTTGCCGCGAAGCTCGGAGGTAGTGAATGCCCTGCGAGTGGCGATTTGTCCCCAGGAGATTCCCAACTGCGATCAATGCCCGGAGACGGATGGAGCCCATGCCTGTGATATCGTGTCCGGGGTGCAGGACTACAGGGTGTTCTCGGAGATACTGAAGAATGGAGAAAGGTCTGCCCTTTTTTACAGCCAGTCACGGGTGGTCAATGAGCATTACGGTCAGAATGCAGTGTATTTTTTCTACCTGCGGGTGGATGATGAGATTGCCCGCATTGAGGTCCCGGAGTGGGTAGTCCGGGACAAGGGGGGCGCCCTCCTGGACCTGGCGCACTCCCTGGCATTGGACCAGTGCCGGCGAGGGCAGGGATATCCGGTAGCTCTCAGTGAGGCCCATGAGAAAGCCGTGGTGACCGGGGCTGACCGCGAAGAGTTCTGGAAGCTGGTGGAACAGTCCATGGAGGAAGAAAAGCTGCCGGCTGATAATTCTATCAAGAGCCGCAGCAAACGCACGAGGTGGATTTAGGAGATTTGGTAAAGAAGCATATCAATAATATACTCTGGCTGGTCTGCCTGACGGTCTTCCTGCTACCGGCATTGTCGGGCTGCGCTGCTCTGGGAGGACTGTTTCAAAACCCGGACTATATTTATGAAGAAGGGGCAGTACTGGTAGGCGGAGATGACCAGCCGGTCAGACTGGTCAATAACCCCGAGGCAGTGAATGTCGGTTATGCGGAACTGCTGGAGTTCATACGGCAGGACCCCACCGACAGGCTGGCTTACATTGCCCCGGGTTCTACCGACGGAATAACTCCTTTTGTTTGCAGCGATTTCGCCGAGCTGGTGCACAACAACGCGGAAGTATCCGGTATCCGGGCGGCTTATGTGGGAATCGATTGGAGTGAAGGGGGACTCGGACACGCGGTTAATGGATTTGAGACTACGGATATGGGGATGGTATATATCGACTGCACCGGCAGCAGCATTTACAGCCAGCTTGAAGAGGGGGGACAGACAAGGATAATGGATAGCTGGGACAAGGTAGCCTATGTTGAGCCGGGTAAAATATACGGCGTAATCGGCTTAGACTATGCGGAGATGCCCTTTTATTTTTTCTTTGAAGAATATGATCGCCGGTGGATGGAATTCAAAGAAAAACTGGCGGCTTATAATGCCGAGGTCCGGCAATATAACCAGGAGATCAGGGGCAAAGTCTTTCGAGAAGGGTCCCGGGAACTGGAACGGATAGAAGCCTGGAAAGCCCGGCTGATACAGAAAGAGAGAGAGATCGAAGTTATTCAGGCAGAACTGGGTGACTCCCGCTTCAAGCCGCTGGGAGTGGTGAAAAATATTACAGTGCACTGGTGAGCCCTGTCCGGTGGTCCGGGAGCGCAGGCTGTATTTCATTGAAAGACATCGTGAGCACCTGTGATACCCGGGGCAAAATAATAGCCTGGATGTCCTGAGATGCTTTCAGGTCATCGCAGAGATATAAGTTCATCAGCGTTTCGTGATGACGGGCTGTGCGAGGAATAAATCAGTTGAGGGTAATTTAATGGCAGGAGAAAACAGAGTCGGTGAGGTCATAGAAGCCTGCACCAGGGATTTCGTAGGGCAGTGCTACGAGCTTTATCAGTCGCCGCCGCTGGGCAGTCTGGTAAAAGCGCGTTACGACGATAATGATCTGGAATCGGTTGTCTATGGAGTGGTCTATAATGTGACGACCGGGGGAATTGAGCCCGGCCGGAGGCCGATTGCGCGGGGGAAAGATGAGACGCGCGAGGAGGAAATTTATCGGGCCAGCCCGCAGCTTACTAAACTCCTCAGAAGCGAGTTCAGCGTTCTGGTAGTGGGTCATCGCTCCAGTGAACGCATTTTTCAATATCTTCCGCCCAAGCCGGCCCGTATCCATGGTTTCGTCCATATTTGTCCTCCTGAAGAAATAAAACAGTTCAGCCGCTCTCTGGATTTCCTGAACATCCTGCTTAAAGCCCAGTTGGCTATTCCAGTGGAAGAGCTGGTGGGGGCCGTGTTGCGCCAGATGGGTCGGGTGTATGAAGCGGAAAAACATGCTTTCCTGGTCTCTGCCGGGAAAGAGTTGGCAGTCCTGTTGAGCTCCGACTATGGGCAGTTGAGAACGATTCTGAAAGGATTGAAAAATGATGCAGTCCGGTGATAGTTCCATTCTGGGGAAAAGACTGGGGGTCGTCGTCGGGGGGGCGCTCAGCCAGGGGGTCGAGGTCAAGCTTGATGGTTCAGCCCTGGTGGAGGACATGGCGGTCGGCCGCTACGTTACTATTCGGGGGCAAAAGCGCCGCTTCTTCGGCATGATAACCGATGTGAAATTGGGGGTGGTCGATGAGCGGATTAATGTTACTCCCCAGGATGCCTCCGAGCCGTATCTGGCTGAGGTCCTGTCAGGCACCAGCACCTACGGCTCGATACACGTTTTGCCTCTGCTGACCATCGGCGGGGAAGTTGCCGGACTGGAAGAGGGTCCGCAGCCGGTCAAGACTGTGCCCGGTCATTTTTCTCCGGTTGAAGTTTCCTCCCAGAGAGATGTTGAGCTGGTCTTCGGCAGCGAGGATGATAAGAAGTTTTATATCGGCACTCCGCTGGATATGGAGACCAGGATTTGTCTTGACCTGCCGGAACTGGTGAAGCGTTCTAACGGTATTTTCGGCAAGAGCGGAACCGGGAAGACCTTTCTCACCCGGATGCTTCTGATAGGAATGCTTCAAAAAAGCAAGGCGGTAAACCTGGTCTTCGATATGCACAATGAATACGGCTGGGAAGGCCGCAGCGAAACTAACTACAAGGTGAAAGCCCTTAAACAGCTTTTCCCTGAGAGAGTGGCGGTTTTTACCCTGGATGAGGAAAACTCCCGGAGGCGCAAGGTAAGTACAGACGCGGTGGTGCGCCTGGGATATGATGAGATCGAACCGGAGGATATTGTCCTTTTGCGGCAGACCCTGAATCTGACTGAACAGGCTGTTGGGGCCACTTATCAACTTGCCCGGAGGTTTGGCGACCGAAAATGGTTCCAGTCCGCTTTAAACATGGAGAACAGTGAAGGGACCCAGGAACTGCTGAAGAGCCTGAATATCCACGAAGCGACTTTCAGCAACTTGCGTCGGGGATTGGAGTCCATTCGACGTTTACCCTTTTTATCAGCCACCGCTCGGGAAAATCCGGTCGAGCGCATTCTAAAATACCTGGATAGCGGCATGAACGTGGTACTGGAGTTTGGCCGCTATACCGATTTGACAGCCTATATGCTGGTGGCTAATATGCTCAGCCGGCGGATTTATAATCACTACCGTGAGTTGACCGAAAGATTTCTGGGCGGGGATGGCAATGAACCCAGGCCGCTGGTGATCACCATTGAGGAAGCTCATAAATTCCTCAATCCGGAAGTGGCGAGTCAAACTATCTTTGGCACTATCGCCCGGGAGATGAGGAAATATTACGTTACCCTGCTGGTGGTTGACCAGCGTCCCAGCGGAATCGATGAAGAGGTGATGTCCCAGATTGGTACCAAGATAACCTGTTTGCTGGACAATGAGAAAGACATTGACAGCGTTCTCACCGGTGTTTCCGGAAAAAGCGAATTGAGATCCGTTTTGGCGCGCCTGGAACCCAAACAGCAGGTATTGATTTTTGGACATGCCGTACCGATGCCGGTGGTAGTCCATACTC